>DOFA01000104.1 GCA_003532195.1 Clostridiales bacterium | reverse complement strand
GCTGCGGGAGGGCGAAGGACTGATCAGCCGCCGTCCGTTCCGCAAACCGCATCATACGGTATCCCGTTCGGCTTTGATTGGCGGAGGGGCGATTCCGGTGCCAGGCGAAATCAGCTTGGCTCATCAAGGGGTATTATTTTTAGATGAGATGACAGAATTTCAACCGGATATTTTGGACTTGCTCCGCCAGCCGCTCGAAGATCAAGCGGTCAGATTGGTTCGGCTGCGGCACAGCATCACCTATCCGGCGGATTTCATGCTAGTAGGGGCGGCCAATCCTTGTCGCTGCGGCGAGTGTCTGGAACCCAATGCGGTCTGCCGCTGCTCGGATGACAGCATTCGCCAGCATTTGAACCGGTTGAGCGGCCCCTTGCTCGATCGTATTGATCTGACGGTTGAAATGACCAGGCTGACAGCAGAGGAAATGCAGCAAAGCGTGAGCGTACAGATAAATCCGGTTTCGCTGTCACAAGAAATGGCCATGCAGATCCGGGATTGCTGGGGAATCCAGCAACGGCGCTGCCAGCACCATAGATTAGCGGTTTCCGGGAACGCCCGAATCAGCGGCCCGGCGCTGGCTGTAATCCTGGAGATCCCGGATGCAACAACTGCTTTTGCAGCCCAGGCAGCAGCCCGGTTTAATCTATCGGTCAGAAGCTATCAAAAAGTCTTGCGGGTGGCGCGAACCATCGCAGATCTGGAAAGCTGCCATCGGGTTGGCTTGGATCATGTTGCTGAAGCTTTGCAATACCGTTTCCGTTGGCCAGAGGGTATGGAAAGGCGGGGCGCATAAGATGAACGAGAAGCAGACTCGGCTATATGAGTGCCTTTTCGTGACCGGAATGACTCGGCAGGCATCTTTAAGTTATAAAACAGTAACGGATCTACTGGTGCACTTCCCGGGATTGGATCAGTTGACCGGTGCTTCCGGGAGGGACCTGGCCGAAATTGTTCGCGGCCCCCAGGAAAAGATCAGCCGTCTGTCAACTTTGCTTAAGGACGAACGATGGCGTCAGGACTTGCAAAAACAAGCCATTCAAGCTGATCAACAGGGGATTTGGGCAGTATTTTGCCTTGATGCGGATTATCCGGAACGATTAAGAGACATAAACGGGAAACCGCTAATCCTCTATTGCCGGGGTGATCCGGAACGCTATGCAGAAATTTTCAGCCGGCCTTTTTCGGTGACCGTGATTGGCACACGCAATCCGACAGCATATGGGAAAACCGTTGCCGAGAAAATCACAGCTGAACTGGCTGAAAGCCGGGTGGTGATTGTCAGTGGGCTCGCCCGCGGCATCGATGCCATTGCCCATAGGACTGCTCTTCAGAAAAGAGGATTGACCCTCGCGGTTCTCGGTAATGGGCCGGATCTGACATATCCGCCGGAAAACACTGATCTTATGGAAAAAATAATCAAAGCCGGATTAATCGTCAGTGAACACCCGCCGGGCACCGTACCGCTTCGTCAGCATTTTCCCGCCCGCAACCGTATCCTTAGCGGCCTGGCTGATGCTGTAGCAGTCATTGAGGCGTCCAGCCGCAGCGGAACCCTGATCACTGCCGGTTATGCCGGCGAGCAGGGCCGCGATGTCTACGCTGTGCCAGGAAATATACTTTCGCCGTTTAGCCAGGGCTGCAACCAACTGATTCGGGAAGGCGCCGGCGTCCTGGAGTCGGCAGCCGATATCCTTTGGCGTCTGCCCGGAGGCGGACTGCAGGCCAGGATCGAACAATGGCTGCACAATCATCCGGATGATATTGAATCCGGCCCCGCCAGGAATCGGACAACTGACTCCAGCCAGGCAGGCCGTCTCTGTCAGCTCTTGTCCGGCGGCTCTCTGAGCCAAATGGAAATAGCGAGCCAAATGGAGATGTCTATGCCGGATACGGCAATTTTGCTAACGCAAATGGAGCTTGTGGGGAGCCTTCATTGCGAAAAAGGCAGATATTCTTTGACAGAGAGGCAAATTTTCTGTATATAATGTTAGAGCAATACCCTGCCGGTATGCAGGGCAGACGATTGATAAGCAAAAGGATGAAGCGAATGGGTAGAAATCTGGTTATCGTGGAATCGCCGGCTAAAGCAAAAACGATCGGGCGCTATCTGGGCAAAGATTATCGGATAGCGGCTTCTGTCGGCCATATCCGCGACTTGCCGGAAGCAACGTTGGGCGTGGATGTTGCGCAGGGCTATAAGCCGCGATATATCAGCATGAAGGGCAAGGAAAAAGTGATCCGTGAACTGAGGGATATGGCCGCGGATTCCAGCCGCGTCTATATCGCTACCGACCCGGACCGCGAAGGCGAGGCGATTGCCTGGCATTTAGCGCAGGTTTTGAAAATTGACGAAGCCAGCCCGTGCCGGATATCTTTTAACGAAATAACGGAAACCGCTGTTCGCAATGCCATCGGGCATCCCAGAAGCATTGACATGAATCTGGTCAATTCCCAGCAAGCCAGGCGGGTTCTGGATCGGCTGGTTGGATATGAACTAAGCCCATTGCTGTGGAAGAAAATCAAAAAAGGCTTATCTGCCGGTCGGGTGCAATCGGTCGCCACGCGTCTGATCGTTGACCGCGAAAGGGAAATAGCAGCGTTTAAACCTGAAGAATACTGGCTTTTGACTGCATATCTGCATAAATCCATGAATCAACCTGTGTTCAAGTCCCGGTATTACGGTGAAATCGCCGGCAATAAAATCGGGAAAAGAAAACTCGTCAACCAGAACGATGCCGACGCTTTGCTGGCGGCATTGGCCGGCCTGCCGTTCCAGGTTTGGCAGGTCAAGAAAGGAAGCCGTTCCCGTCAACCCGGCCCTCCCTTTACGACCAGTACGCTCCAGCAGGAGGCCGCCCGGTATCTGGGGTATACATCTAAAAAGACCATGAGCATTGCCCAGCAGCTATATGAAGGTATCGAATTGCCGTCTGTCGGCGCCATGGCGCTGGTAACCTACATCCGAACCGACTCAGTCCGGATTTCTCAGGAAGCGGAACAGGAAGCCCGTCAGTTTATCGAAAAAAACTTTGGCGCCGCATATCTTCCCAAAACGCCGCATCGTTTCAAAAACCGCAACTCCGCCCAGGACGCCCATGAAGCGATCCGTCCGGCACATTTTGACTTAGTGCCGGAACAACTGCGCAATCAATTGACCAATGACCAGTACCGGCTCTATAAACTGATCTGGGATAAATTCATGGCCAGCCAGATGGCAGCCGCCCTCATCGACACGGTTGTGGCCGATATAGCCGCCGGCAGCCATGTCTTTCGTTCTCAGGGTGAAACAATCCGTTTCCCAGGCTTTCTGGCTGAATATGGCATCCAGCTGGTCGACCAGGAAGCGGAGAAGGAAAATGATGATGCAGAATCTGCCCGGGAAAAACTGCCTGAGTTGCAGGAAAACGAAAAACTGCTGCTGGACCGTTTGCAGCCAGAGCAGAAATTTACCCAGCCGCCAGCCCGTTATACCGAAGCGACGCTGATCAAAGCCATGGAAGAGAAGGGGATCGGCCGTCCTTCCACTTACGCGCCGATTCTGTCAACCATACAAGAACGGTTATATGCCGAGAAGGATCATAAGTTTCTGGTACCAACCGAACTGGGTAAAGTAGTCACGGCCATGCTGGAAGAGAATTTTGAAAACATCGTGGATGTGGCTTTTACAGCAGAAATGGAGAAAAACCTGGATACGGTCGAAGCGGGCACCCAGGACTGGGTCGGCCTGCTGGAACAATTTTATCCGCCGTTTCACCAGCGGGTCACCCAGGCGGCCGACAGTTTGGAGCGAGTTAAGATTGCCGATGTGGCGACCGGTGAGAAATGTCCGGACTGTAAAGACGGCGATCTGGTGATTCGCGAAGGCCGTTATGGCAAATTTATCGCCTGTTCACGCTACCCGGAATGTAAATACACAAAAAATGTCGAAAACGCTGTCAAAGGGAAATGCCCGCTTTGCGGCTCCGGTCTGGTCAGCAGGGCCTCACGGAAGTTTAAAGGCAGCCGCTTTTACACTTGCGACAAGCAGGGCTCGGATCCGCAATGTCCGTTCATCAGCTGGGGGATACCCATCGAAGGCCGCAGCTGCGAAACTTGCGGCAGCTATATGATCTGGCAGAAATTCCGCGGCCGCACCTATCCCAAATGCGGCAACAAAGACTGTCCGTCCAATCAAAAAAGAAGCAAAAGCACAGCCGCCGATCCAACTGACGCATCCCGGGAAGTGCCGCCGGATCCCGTGCCCGAGCAGCAAACATGAAGAAGCCCGAACCGGTCAGCGTCATCGGGGCCGGGCTGGCAGGATGCGAAGCCGCCTGGCAGCTGGCTCGCCGCGGCGTGCCGGTTCTGCTTCATGAAATGAAGCCGGAAGAGCATTCAGCCGCCCATCATTTGCATACCCTGGCTGAATTGGTCTGCAGCAATTCGCTGCGATCGTCAAGACTGGTGAACGCGGTCGGTTTACTCAAAGAGGAGATGCGCTGTCTGGGATCTTTGATTCTCGCATGCGCAGACCGGACGGCTATTCCTGCCGGCGGCGCCCTGGCTGTAGACCGGGAATTATTCTCCCGGGAAGTGACCGGCTGCATTGATTCCGAGCCCATGATCACTTTGATTCACGGGCGGGTAGATCAGATTCCCGCCGAAGGAATTGTGATCGCCGCCACCGGGCCGTTAACGGACGGCGCCCTGGCGGACAGCATCCGCAGCCGTTTGGGTATTGAAACTTTACATTTTTACGATGCTGCCGCACCGCTGTTGACCGCGGAATCGATTGATCAGAATGTCGCCTTTTGGCAATCGCGATATGACCGGGGCGGTGCGGATTATCTGAACTGCCCCTTGAACCAGGCAGAATACGAGTCGTTTTGGACTGAACTGGTTCAGGCGCAGCGGGCGGACTTGCCCGGCCATGACGCGGAAATCGTCTTT
>DOFA01000027.1 GCA_003532195.1 Clostridiales bacterium | reverse complement strand
GAAACCGGCTATACTGTTTTTCATCAAATTGTCTTAAATCCGGGTGAGCAGTATACCCTGCAGCCGGATACGCTCCACTGGTTCCAGGCGGGGCCCGATGGTGCCGTCGTCTCGGAGTTCTCAACGACCAGCCATGATGAAGGAGATATCTTCACAGATCCGAGAATCAGAAGGTTGCCATAATAATCGCTGCCTAGATCAAATCAACCGAATAGGTAAAGAGATCGCCGGGGATGATATTGGTCGAGTATTCCACCATCTGCCCGTTGGATTCGGTGGATCTCGCGATATGCATGCAGGGGCAGCCCTGCGGACGGTTCAGCCAGGCAGCTGTCTCCCGGTCAGCCATGACGATCCTCAGCCGTTCGGTTGCACGGGTCGGCGGGTAACCGAGTTGCTCGAGGGTCGCGTACAATCCATTCTTTGTCAATTGTTTCAGGTCGGGCAACCGGAGAAAAATAGCCGCCGGAAGATAAGAGGTTTCGACAGTCAGCGGCTTTTCGTCCGCCAGGAAAAGCCGCATCAGGCGGTAGACCATCGCCAGGTCAGGCAGGTGCAGGCTCTCGGCAATCAAGCCATCTGCCTGGACAGTTCCCCAGTTAAGAATGCGGATATCCTGCTTCAACCCCTGGCTGGCCAGTTCATCGCGCAGGCGATAGAGCCGGTTCGTTTTGGGCCCGACCAGTCCGGCCTGGACAAAGGTGCCCCGCCCTTGCCGGCGGCTGACAAAACCATCGCGTTCCAATCGCTCCATCGCCTGGCGGACGGTTATCCGGCTGACTTGATAGATCAGGCACAATTCCCGCTCGGGCGGGAGTTTGACTCCGGCGGCCAGAACGCCGCGGCGAATTTGATCGACGATCGTGCGATAAAGCTGGTTATAAAGCGTATCGGACTGGTTCGCCGCCAGCATGGCTTCACCCCCTGCCGCGTAAAGCACGCACAAAGCCCAGCTTTGATTCAGTGCTGGTCCAGGACAATATAGGGATCAAGTCCTTCCGGATGGTCCGGATCATGGTTGTCGGCAAAGGCCTTGTGCAGCGCAACGATCTGAGCTATGTTGATCAAGGGGACACCCCAGACGGCAAAGTCGGGATAGTCCGGAATCTGCACCGTCAAGTCGGCTCCGGGTATGTCGCCCAGCGAGCTCAGGCAGATGATCCGCGCCCCTCTTTGCTTCAGATCGCGGATCAGGTCCAGCTGATAGTCCAGTGCTTCCCGGCGGACCGCCACGATGGCCAATGTCGCAGCATCGGCCAGAACCATGGGTCCATGCCGGTAATCAAGCAGCGGGTATGAAACGCCGGGCTTGATGCATATTTCATTGAAAGCCAAAGCGCCTTCGCTGGCCAGGCTTGACAGTTCGGCATCGGCCAGTACAACAGCCTGCCGCCAGTTGCCGGCTCCGATTGCCGCCAGGGACTGCCGATATTTTAACTTGAAGGATTCATTATCTTCAGCGACCTGCCGCAGCTGGCCAAATAAAACCGGATCATCGGCCTGCAGGGCATACAGGGCGACTAAGGCAAAATAAAAATTGGTGATATTCCGCGTCTGGCAGACGCTGGCGTCAAAAGCCCAATCGAGCGGGATTTCAAAGTCAGATTTGGCCGGGATCGCCGATCCGCTGCAGGAATGCAGGCAAAGGATCCTGGCATTGGAGCTGCGGCGGATCTCATCAACCGCGAGGTCAATCTCCGTGGTTTTACCCGAACGGGTGATCACGACAACCAAGGCGTCCTGCAGAAGCTTCCGGTAAGCCTCGGGGTTGATCAGATAGTCGCCGCCGGCGATCGCCTGAGTCTTGAGCCCGGTCCGCATGGCGAACAAAGCTGCCCCGGCGCCAGCCAGCATGAAGCTCGAACCGCAGCCCATAAAGAGCAGCGGGCCGCCGCCCGCCTCGGGCATGAAATCCCGGACAGCCGCCTGGTTGGCCGCGAACCAGCTGTAAGTTTGTTTCAGCGCCTCATGCTGGAACATAATCTCCTGTTCAATGTAAGCCATGACTTTTTGCCTCCGATTTTAGTTTTTCTGTAATTTTCATCAGTTCAGCCGGCTTCAGGCCGGCAATTTCACACGCCTTGAGCACCGCTCCGGCCGCCGGCGGCAAGATCGGCTGCGACCAGAGCAAATTGCGGCTTTCCAGCTGGCGGCGCAAGGGGTCCGTTATGATACGGCCTGCCTTGAACAGGCCGCCGGTGCAGGTGATCGGCACCGGCTGGTCATCGCCTGGAAAAAGTTTTGCCTTGACCGCCAGGGCGATGGCCGCCAACTCGGCTGCGGCATCAACATAAGCCTGCGCCGCAGAGGGATCGCCCATCTGTGCCGCCCGGGCCAGGATGATCTGCAAGGCGGCAATCCGTTCGCGATGTCCGAATAATTTCTCTTGATAATAGGCGGCCAGATCGAAATCACTCTGCAAGCCGAATTCAGTCCGGACCAGATGGTAAAGCGGGCCGCGCGGCAAGCGCCCGTCGGCTTGTTTGGTAAAAAGGGAGCAAAGCTTCTGGCCGAGCCAGTAACACGAACCCTCGTCGGATATATGCTCGTTCCAGCCGCCGCTGCGGGCCAGGTTGTTGTTGCGGTCGCGCCCGCAGGCGATCGAACCAGTTCCGGCGACCAGGTTGATGCCCGGTTGCAGGCCTAAGGCGCCGTATAAGGCAACGACCGAGTCGTTCAGGCATAGGGCCGGGATGCCGGGAAACATTTCGGCCAGAATCTGCGGGCACTGCCGGCTCCATTCCGCGGACTCGTCCAGATAGGGCAGCCCAGCGCAAACCGCAGCCAGATCGTGACATGTAACCCCGGCCTGGCGCAGCACGTCTGCGGTTCCGCCCTGCAGTTTCCGGGAGATATTGTCAGCGCCAATCTGATTAAAATCAACTCCGTCCAGTTTTTTGAATGACAAGATGGCGCCCTCCCCGTCTGTTAACAGGAAGAGTGTTTTTGTGCCGCCGCCATCAATACCCAGAAATAACCGCATACCTGATCTCCTCTTCTGGCACCGTGCCGATCGGCCGGGAGTTTAAAATGCATCATCTTATTGGTTATAACCATTATAACCAATACCCTGCACCCCTGTCAATCTGCTGGCCCGAACGATATAATAGGGAGTTGTATTAGGAATATTATGACGGCCTGGAGGTTGATTTATGCTTTTAGACGGACATATTCATATCGAAGAGGGACCTGTGAACAGTGATCATTTACAAAAGAACCTGACGCTGGCCGGTTTTGCCGGCGGAATCGTGATTTCCCTCAGCCCG
>DOFA01000263.1 GCA_003532195.1 Clostridiales bacterium | reverse complement strand
AATCAGGCATCGGACGCGTACTACGGCGGTCAGGACGAGGTGATATCCAACTACGAATGGGACGCGATGTTCGATGAACTGTCAGCGCTCGAAGCCGAGACAGGCTATATCCATCCGGACAGCCCGACGCGAAAAGTCAGCTCTGCCGATGCCGGCGGGGCTGAGAAGAACGGGGTAAAGGAACCGCACGAGTTTCCGGCATTGTCACTGGCGAAGACCAAGGACATGCGCGAGCTCCAGAACTGGGCCGGCGATCAGGAGGTTTGGCTGACCTGGAAACTGGACGGCCTGACCTTGGTCCTGACCTATGATCAGGGAAAACTGACCCGGATCCTGACCCGCGGCAATGGCACGGTCGGCACCAACATCACCTTCATGAAAGAAGCGATAAGGGGGATTCCCCTGGAAATTGCCTGCGCAGGGCATCTGGTGGTTCGCGGCGAGGCCGTCATATCATACTCTGACTTTGACATCATCAATATGACGATCGATGATGACGACGGGAAATATGCCAATCCGCGTAATCTCGCTTCCGGGACGCTTAATCTCGATCGGGTAAATCTTGATAAGGTCAAAGAAAGAAACATCACCTTCATCGCTTTTACCCTGGTATACAGCGATATGCCGCTTAAGTCCTGGGGCCGGCAGCTTGATTACCTCCAGGAACTCGGTTTCAATACCATCGACAGAGAAAAAACTGACGCTGCCGATTTACCCGACGTGGTCGGCAAATGGACGAAAAAGGTGGAATCAGGCCAATTCGATATCCCGGTGGACGGCCTGGTCATCTGCTATGATGACACGGAATATGCCGCGGCAGGTCGCGTGACGGAGCATCATGCGACAAGGGCCGGCCTGGCTTTCAAATGGGACGATGTCTCGGGATTTGCCGAACTTGACCACATTGAATGGTCCTGCGCCGCCTCAACCATCACGCCGGTAGCCATATTCACGCCAATACAGCTGGAAGGAACCAAGGTCTCCCGGGCATCGCTGGTGAACATCAGCGAGATGGAGCGGCTCGGCATCGGGGAAGACCGCCGGACGATCCTGGAGATTATCAAAGCCAATAAAATCATCCCCAAATGCATTGCGGTCAAACAAGCAGCCGGACATTTTTCAATACCCGACAAATGCCCTGCCTGCGGTACCAAGACCGAAATCCGCGAATCAGGCAGCGGGGTTAAAACGCTGCGCTGCACAAATCCCGATTGTCCGGCCAAGCATTTGAAGCGGTTTGCCAGATTTGTCAGCAAGCAAGGCATGGATATTGACGGACTGTCTATTCAGACGTTAGCGAAGTTTATCAACCAGCGTTTCATCTCCCGATTTACGGACATCTATCATCTGGGCCGGCACGCTGACGCGATCAAGCAGCTGCCCGGTTTTGGGGAGAAATCATACGATAACCTCATCCAGGCGATCGAGCGCAGCCGCAAGGTTCATCCGGTCAGGCTGATCTACGCGCTGTGCATACCCATGATCGGTATTGACGCCGGCAAGAAAATAATCGGCAGGATCGGCTTTGATGGCTTTCTGGACCGGCTGCGCCAGGCTAAGGGTTTCGCGGACATCGACGGCATTGGGCCCGAGAAATCAAGTGCCATCCTGGGATGGTATCAGGAGCTCAAGAACGCGCAGATGGCGGACGTGCTGCTGCAAGAACTCGACGTTGAGGCTGTAATCCCCCGGGCGCCTGATTCCGGGGGCACATGCTCCGGGCAGACCTTTGTGATCACGGGTGACTTGAACACCTTTGCCAATCGTGACGCGCTCAAGGGGTACATTGAAAGCCAAGGCGGAACCGCGACGGATAGCGTGTCGAAAAAGACCAGCTACCTGATCAATAATGACGTCGCCTCTGAATCGGCAAAAAACAAAAAAGCCAAAACACTGGGAATTCCTATTATCTCCGAGGCAGAGTTCATTCGACGTTTTGGCAGCTAGACAATCCGCCTTGTGCGCCGGCATTCGGGAAAACCAGCAAAGGATACAGGAACCGCTTATGAAACCTACCCGGGCTACAGCACCCACACCGAACGATCCAGTCCGCCTGCATGCGATCCGCTGCTGGCTGCTGGACATGGACGGAACGGTAACCCTGGGCGAGGAAATCCTGCCCGGCGCCACGGAGTTTTTCCGAAAAATAGCTGGATCGGACTATATTTTTCTGACCAACAATTCTTCCCACAGCGCCGACCATTATGTCCGGCGACTGAACCGGCTGGGCATCGCGGTTTCCCGACGCCAGGTCCTGACTTCGACCGACGCCTTGGCCCTGTTCCTGAAAACCATCGGCCCCCAGGACCGGCCGGTCGCGGCCTATCCGGTCGGCACGCCGGAATTCGAACAGGATCTGGCTGACGCCGGCATCCGGCTGGTCTCTGAACGCGGCCGCGAAATCGACTTTGTTGTGCTGGGCTTTGACACCAGCCTGGTCTATGCCAAACTGGATATTGCCTGCGACTATATCCGCAACGGCCGCCCTTATCTGGCTGCCAATCCGGACCTTGTCTGCCCGCTGGCCGGGGGCAAGGTGCTGCCCGACTGCGGCGCGCTGATCGCTTTCATGGCAGCCTGCACCGGACGGCAGCCGCTGCGGGTGATTGGGAAACCCGATCCGGCCATGGCGCAAATGGTCCTCCAGGACCGCGGCTATCGGCCGGAAGATCTGGCCATGATCGGTGACCGTTTATATACGGACATCGATTTTGCCCGCCAGGCCGGCATCCTCGGCATCGCTGTCCTGTCCGGCGAAACGAGCCGGGAAGAGATCGCGGCCGGCAATATCCGGCCGGACTTTATTTTTCGCGACATCGGCGAACTGGCGGCTTGTTTGCCGGATCATGGGCAGCCAGACAGAAACGAGGGAGATCCTAAATGAGCCATCAGGGGAAAAAAGCCGGTTCACACGTTTTACCAGCTCGAACGAACAAACGGACCTGGCAGCTGGCGGCAATCGCCGGATTGCTGCTGATCCTCGCGGCAGTATTGTGGAAAACCTGCTCCGGACCGCGCGATATCGATTTACAGGGCTATGTGCGCAGCGAGGAGGCCACGGATTATGTGGCGATCGTCACCAATCGGGACGACCGGGCGATCATCATCGAACTCTATCCGGACATTGCGCCGATCACGGTCGAAAATTTCCAAAAGCTGGTCGGCGAAAAATTCTACGACGGCCTGACCTTTCACCGGATTGTGCCGGATGCGATCATTCAAGGCGGCGATCCGAAGGGCAACGGCAGCGGCGGCCCCGGTTATACCATCCAGGGGGAGTTTGCTAAAAACGGCATCAGCAACACCTTGAAGCACACGCGCGGCACAGTATCCATGGCCCGGACCGCTGAACC
>DOFA01000207.1 GCA_003532195.1 Clostridiales bacterium | reverse complement strand
CAAAGCCAAAATCGGGATCCGCCAGTTTGAAAACCTGGCCGGCGACATCGCGATCCGGGCCTACCACAACGACCAGGAGTTTTCCGGCATCGCACCCGAGATCTTACAAATGGCGGAGCACCACAGCAAGCCGTTCAAAGACCTGGTCATCAACCACCGCCGCTGGGTGCTCTGGTAATACCCCACGCCGGGGCAGGCCCAGCGCATGGGTATATCATTCGACAGCTATTTCGACTTTGTCCTGGATGTATCCTGCGTCGACTATGCCGCAATGCAGCACAACACTGAGCCGCTCAAGGCCCTGATGGAGCGGACGGACCGGGTTCGGATCAAGGGTCCGGGCACGGATCTCGCTTTTTCCATCCGCGGCATTCCGGCCATCCCCTGCTGCGGCGAATGCAACATACCGGACGGCGAATGCTTCACCGCGCCGGTCAAAGATTCCGTCGAAGGTGTAATCACCTTCAACACGCCTTCCATATTCTGGGGCACGACTTTCACCGGCATCCGCTTCGAGTTCGCCGGCGGCCGGATCATCAAGGCCACGGCCAGCCAGAACGAAGACCTCTTGAACAAAATCCTCGATACCGACGCCGGCGCCCGTTCAGTCGGCGAATTCTCCCTCGGTTTCAATCCGCTGGTCCGCGAGCCGTTCTGCAACACGCTTTTCGATGAAAAGATCAGCGGTTCCTTCCATCTGACGCCGGGCGCCTGTTACCTGGAAGCTCCCAATGGCAATGAATCGGCCATTCATTGGGATCTGGTGCAAATCCAGCGGCCGGAATATGGCGGCGGCGAAATCTGGTTCGACGACCTGCTGATTCGCAAAGACGGCCTGTTTACGGTTCCAGAACTATACGCTCTGAATTCCTGAGCTTTTGTTGTCGGAGGTAAAACACATGGCACTGCTGTTCGTGGAAATTGCCGGCCTCAACCTCGCACACTGGCTGATATCGGGACTGCTGCCTTTGATCCTGTTCATTCTGGCCGTTATCCGCCTGATCATCATCAGCCGGACTCTGCGCCGCAGCAGCCGGGCCATCGACCTTCTGACCGGTCAGATTGCCTGTCTCGAAGGCCGTACGATCAACCATGCACCGACCGTGGAAAACTATTGCCAGCAATGCGGCCTGCCCTCGGTCGGCCAGGCTTTCGCGCAAATGCAGCTGGAATGCCGGACGCTCTATCAAGGGCGATGGCTGCCCGATCCCAAACGGTGGCTGCGTCCGGGAACCTTGCTCAGCCTGCCGCAGCAAAACAGCCTGACCCTGCGCCAGGCGGCCATTAGTCTGACTGCCGGCATTCTTGGCTCCCTGGCCGCCCTGCTGATGCAGACCCAGGTGCCGCCGCCGAGTCCGGAACTCGCCCTCGGCCTGATTTTGCTGCCCTTCCTGGCCGGCCTGTCCGCCGCCTTGATCATCGCTGCCAGCGCCCGGCGGGCCAGCCTGATCCTGGGCGAAGGGCTCCAGGATCTGCATCAGACCCTGGAAAATCACCTGCCGGTCTTCAACGACCAGGCTGGTCTGGCTTTGCTGATTGATAACTTTCTCAATTACGACCGGCAGATGAAAGACTCGCTGCATGAATTCACCGCCACCGCCCGGCGGCTGGCCGAAAGCGACATGGCTGACGGAATCCGCCGCAGCGTCGAGCAGGTTCTCCAGGAGAGCGTGGCGCCGTCGATCCAGCAAGCTGCCGGCACTCTGGGCAACCTGGCCGGCGAGTTGACCAACCGTCAGGAGCGCGGCATGCAGGAACTGGCAGCCCGATTTGCCGACGCCCTCTCCGCCGGCCTGGTCGCCCATCTGCAGCCGGTCAACCGGGAGATCACGCAAATGGGATCCCTGATGGCTGATGTTAAAAACTACATCGAATGCGCCATGCGGGCTCTCGATACAACCCGCCAGCAGTCGACCGGACTGCTGGATGACACGCGNNGGCATTGACGCAGCTGTCGGATTCCCGCAGCCGGATGGCAAACGACCTGGGCGTGCTCGACGGACAAATGCAGATCCTGTCCCAGTCCGCGGAAAAAATGGCGGATCTGTACCACGGGAACGAGCAGAATCTGCAAAAGAACCTGCACCAGCTTGCCTCTATGCTCGACCAGTACAGCCAGCGCCAGGAGAACCTGACCCATGAGGCCATCCAGGCCATGCAGGAAGCCCGCACAACCGCGAACGACCAGCAGGCCAGCGCCGGACAGTACCTGGCCGCGATGCAGGATCAGGTCAGGGATCTGACCGGCCAGCTGAACGAAGTGATCCAGGACCTGTTGGGTCAGGTCCGGCAGGAAAACGCCGTGATTGCCGAACATACCAGCCTGATCGGCCAGCAGTTGGGGACACTGAACGGTACGCTTGACCATTCGCTCAATGAATTCACCGCAGTCTCAGCCCAATATGTCCGGCAAACCCTGACCGACTTTGATTCCAGCCTGGCTGAACTGACCCGGCGCCTGGCTCAAACCGCCAGCCTGATCCGGGATGCTGTCGACGCGCTGCCAGCCGCGCTGCGGTC
>DOFA01000108.1 GCA_003532195.1 Clostridiales bacterium | reverse complement strand
CGTCGATGACCGCCCCGCCGCAGCGGTCCGGGTCATGGCGCCAGCCCTGGGCCCCCTGCGTGCCTGCCAGCAGCGAAACCAGCCGCCGCCCGCTGGCTAAAAGCGGCCTGCCCAGCCGGCCGGCCAGGATCGCATCGCGGGCCATCCGGACCTCGGGCCAGTAGCGGAGCACATGGCCGACCATCAGGAACACGCCGTTCTGCGCCGCTTCGTCAATCATCGCCTGCCCGTCTTCGGCGGTCAGGGCAATGGGCTTTTCGCACAGGACGTGCTTGCCGGCCCGCATGGCCTGGACGGAAAATTCCCGGTGCAAATGGTTGGGGACGCAAATATCGACCGCCTGGACCGACGGATCACCGAGTAGCTGCGGGTAGCTGTCATAAACAGCCATGCCGTATTCCGAAGCCAGCTTGCGGGCGTTTATCGGCCTGGTCCCGCATACGGCGGCCACCTCGACCTGTTCTAGCCCGGCATAGCCGCGGGCGTGGACCTGCGCGATTTCCCCGATGCCGACCAGGCCAATCTTCACACGCTTGTTCATCGCTTACACCCTTCCCATGATCTTGTCCATCGCCAGCGACGTCTGGGCGATAATCGCATCGCCGCAATGCTTGAAGGGCGTCATCTCGGCGGTCAGGAATCCCTGGTAATTGATCTCGCGCAGGGCTAGAGCCACCTGGCTCCAGTTGACGTCGCCGTCCAGGAGGGTAACGAAGCCGTGGATCGTTCCGACATCCTGGCGGAAATCCTTGAGGTGGATCTCGCCGATCCGCGGCCCGAGAATGCGGATCCATTGTTCGGGATAGCCAAACAGCATGATATTGCCGACATCAAGAAAAGCGCCGACATGCCGGCTGCCGATTTCGTCGATCAGGGTTCTCACCTCGAGGGGGCTGAGCAGGAACTTGTTCCATATGTTCTCAACCAGCATGGAGACGCACAGTTTTTCAGCCGACACGACCAGTTCCGCCAGGCCTTCCCGGGTCCGGTCGTAAGCATGGTCGTAGCGGATGGGGATGATGCCCGGATCCCAGGGCAGTCCGACGTAGCCCGGGATAACCAGCACAGCCGGCGCGCCCATTTCGCAGGCCGCCTCCATCGCCCGCAAGATGGTATGCCGCCCCTGCTGGCGTACATTCGGATCGTCGTCAGTCAACGAATACGACAAGGGCTCGATTTCGACGCTGCTGATCTCCAGCCCGGCTTCTTTCGCCGCCGAGGCGATTTTTTTCAGGACGCCGCCTTCGGTCTGCAGGGAAAAGAATCCCTTTTGCTGCAGATACGGCTGGATGCCTTCAAAACCGGCTGCGGCCGCCTGGGCGAAACAGCGCTTGAAGTCGTCGACCGAGCCGAGGAAGTCAGCTGCAGCCAAAAAACTGGGATTCGAGGAAAAGGCCCGGATGGTGATCCCCTTTTTCATTTCATGTTTCCTCTTTTCATACGCGCGGGCTGCCGCCGGCAGGCTCGTTCAAGTCAGGATATCGACATCCCACAGCCTGGCCAGGATTTCCAGTTCAGGCAGATAGTCGCCGCAGGCGATGCACATATGGTGGGCCCGAAGGCAGGCGATGAAGCGGTCGATATCCTGGCTGACCTTGACATAGGCGAAAGGCCAAACTCCGCCCAGGCCCTGCATGCCGGCTTCATCGTGCGGGTACGCAAAAGATTCGCCGCGCGAGGCATGCAGCACATACCGGCCTGCGATCCGGCCGAAGCGTGCCAGCGTCACCGGTCCCGGTGGCAAAATGAAATGGGGGCAGGCGCCTCCCTTGCACAGGTGCTTGCCGGTAGCTTCATCATAGGTGCCCTGGACTTCCGGGCAGTTCTCCAGTGTGACGTGGCTGCGCCCGCCGGCCAGGCCCGGGGCGGCCGTGCCGCAATTCAGGAATCGCGCCCAGCGGCCCTCGCGGTCAATGTGCTGGATATCGGCGAACATCACGGGTTTCCCGCTCATTTTCTGCAGCGCGAACATGGTTAGCGCGGCGTTCATGTCTGTTTCACAGGCCACGATGATGCCCTCGTCATTCCAAAGGCCGATCGGCAGGCAGGGGGCCAGGTAGTTGTCCAGCAGCTCGAACTGGCACTTGATGCCCAAAAAATCCCAGTGGTTCGCCTTGATCATCGCTTTGCCGGCCAAGTACAGCCGCGCGGATTTGCCCAGCACATCATCGGAGACGTGGATGGCGCCGAAATCGCGCTTCCATTCCTCAACCAGGGGCTTGATCGTCGCTTCATCGATTTTCTCCGCCTCGTGGATCAGCGTCCACTGCTCCGCATGGTCCACATCGATGCCAAACTGCCGCCGCCATTGGTTGGCGTCGGCGTCGGCGGTCATCATGCCCAGGCATTTGCCGCCGATATGGGCGTAGCGGGAACGGGAAGCCTGCTGGCGGACGTGGCACGCTCTGGTCCAGGCGGCCATTTTGCGCTGCGAAGCCGGTCCCCACTGGTCGCATACCGTCTCGTGGGAAATGCCGGCTTCATCCAGCGACCCGTGGGTTACGCCGAAGCCGATCAGCGACGCGTCGTTGAGATCGGGGATCGACCAGACCAGGACCGGAAGGCCGGCCGCGCGGGCTGCGCCGGCGATGACGTTGGCCCGCAGGAACCAGGCCGTGAAGAAGACGATGCCGCAAGCCCCTCCGGCGCGGATCCGACCTGCTTCTTCGATCGCTTCCTCTTCATGGCGGATGCCCTTGTCCGGGCCCAGCACGCTAAAACCCAGGTCTTCCAGCTTCTGCCTGAGCTGCAGCGGCCCGAGCAGCCGTTGTTCGAGTGCCGGGTCGATACGCGGATCGAGCACCGGAATCAGGCCGATCGTCATGGTTTGTCCAGTTAGGCTGCCCATATTTACTCCTTGCTGCCGGACCCATCCGGCTATGTATATTTATCATAAACAAAATGTATAAAATGTCAATAATAATAAACAATAACACAATATGAATAGAATATTAATGATAAAGAGCAACGGATATCGATTCTGGCGTGTGTGTCAAAAATCGGATAAATATCGGTATGCAAGTCTGGCAACCAGATACAATCGGGCATGTATTTCCCGCGTTTGCGGGGATCTCTGGAATTATCCGGAACTTGACCGGACCGGACCGGCGGGCGGAAAAAATCCCGTATCCGGCTGGTATGTACGGAGCTGGTTCAGATTGATTGGCAATTAAAGGATACAATCAAATGAATTAATATAATATTTAAGATATAATAATAATCTGTTATTAATAGATACAGAATTATATTTACGAGGGTTGATATGATGTACAAGGTTGCCATCATCGGGTACAGAGCCCGTGGCCAGATCCTTTCCCGGGCTTTCATGCAGTCGCCCGACTGCAAGATCATCGCGGTCTGCGACATCCTTTCATCGACATCGTCCGCTACCTGTGCGACGAGGTCGACAAAGTGGGTGCCTTTGCCGACGACCCGGCCGACCCCCAGGCGAAATCGGTGATCCTCCATTTCAGGCGCGGCGGCGTCGGCACGCTTGTATTCCTGGACGGCATCCCGCTCCAGTTCCAGATCAAATGGGTCGGGACGATGGGTGAAATTACCATTGACAATATTTCGGAAGACGCCTCGTTCAGGCCGTACGACGTGCCCAGGGAAGGTTCGGAAGGGTTCGGCTCCTGGGGCGGAAAGGCCGAAAGGGAGCCCTGTACGTATATCAAGCCAGAGCCGAGGGGGCTATATGCCGAACCGGAGTTTTTGGCTGACCAGGTCAATGACTACATCGCTTCCATCCGCGAAGGGCGCCCGTATGTGGCCGACGGCTGGGCCGGACTGCGCCATATGGAGATCGACGCGGCGATCACCGAATCATTGCGCACCGGGCGCATCATCAAGGTCATCCGCCTCGGCCCGGAGGATGTAGCCCCTTGTGCTGCAAAAACCGCTAAATGAACCGGACGCCGGCTTGTTCCGCCACTCGGCGTAGGCAGGCCGCCGCGGCGCGATAGGCTTCGTCGTCTGCCTGGTGCTCGATCATGACCGGCACATCCGGGCCGAGTTTATTCGCTTCGGTTAAAAACGTATGGAAGTCGAACCCGCCGCTTCCAAGCGGGGTTTCGGCCAGGTGGACCGAGAAGCGCTCCTCCATCAGGATGTCCTTGATGTGGAAGCTCTTGATCAGCGGGCCGAGGGCGCCGATGAATTCCTTGGCCAGCGCGCCGGTCTGGTAGTAGCGCTGCGGGCTGCTGACCAGGTTGACCAGGTCTGCATGGACAGCGAACGCCTTGCGGCCGATGGCCGAGATGAGGCGGGCATAGGATGGTGTAGAGTCCGGATAGCACCAGGGCGAAGTTTCGAGCGTAAAGTATGTCCGAACCGGTCGGACCGCGTCGATGATCTCCTGCGTCACCCGGACGATCATCTCGAACGTTTCATCCGTCAAATCCCTCGGATCCGGTCCGGCCCAGTTTTTACCGCGCGACCCGGTGATGTTGACGCAGCATTGGGCGCCGATCTTTTCGGCGAGGTCCAGCTGGCGCTTGCAGTACTCGACGGCCAAGCCCCGCACAGCCGGGTCCTCCGCCAGGGGGTTGCTCCAGGCGCCGACTTCCGCGATCACGATGCCGGCGGCCGCGGCCGCCTGCGCATAAGCTTCGATCTCCTGGTCGCTCGCATCGGCCGTCACCGGGCAGTAAGCCGCCCTGTAGCCGCGTTCGTTCAACGCACCGATCCAGCTCTCCGGCGATTTGATTTCTCCAAAAATAAACCCACCCAGTCTCATCGCTTGATCCTCCAATTTTCATTTGGCAGGCCATTCGTGATCCGGCCTGGCATGTTTATATATTAAAAATAATTAGATCATAGTTAATTAAATTTATATTATATTTTACAGACAAATTATTGTCAAGAAAGTTTAATCTGGTTATCAATTTCTTGACATTTTTCTGGCGGTTCATTATAATTTTGATAAAAGAAAGCAGATTACGAGGTTCTCGGTCCATCGGAGGTTCTATATGGAAAAAGTAAAAGTCGGCGTATTTGGGGCATTCCGCGGCATGCACCTGATCCGGGCGCTGATTGGCCAGCGGGATGTGGACATTACGGCTGTCTGCGACAGGAACGAAGCCCTGCTCGCCCAAAGCAAGGATGTCCTGGACTCATCCGGACACAAGGCGGCGTTTTACCGCGATTTTGAATCCTTTTTCCAGCACGGGATGGATGCGGTCATCCTGGCCAACTACGCGATCGAGCATGCCCCTTATGCCATTCGTTTTCTAGAATCAGGACGGCACGTCCTCAGCGAGGTGCTGCCGGTGGAAACGATGGGGCAGGCGGTTGAATTGGTTGAAGCGGTTGAGAGAAGCGGCCGGGTTTATGGCTATGCGGAAAACTACTGCTATTTCCCGGTTGCGGTCCGAAT
>DOFA01000295.1 GCA_003532195.1 Clostridiales bacterium | reverse complement strand
GGACATGCTCTGGCCTCAAGTAAACCAATCAAAAGCGGCTTAACCACCTTGGCTTCGATCCCCAGCAATGGCGGTCAAGCAGCGATGATGAACTGCTTTGCGGTCGGCGTGGCCAGCTTCTTCAATTGGGGTTTCGGCTTGGTTGTCGGCGCTCTGTTGGCGCGTGAATTGGCCAAAAAAGTTAAAAACATGGACTATGCCTTTGTGGTGGCGGCTGGATATTCCGGTTTCGTTATCTGGCATGGTGGCATTTCCGGTTCTATTCCGCTGGCTGTGGCGACCAAAGGTCATTTGGTCGAAAAATTGACCGGCATCATTCCCACGACTCAAACGATTTTCTCCAGTTGGAACTTGATCATTACCTGGACCATTATTATTACCCTGCCTATTTTGTTCAAATTGATGACCCCTCCTGATTCGGAAGTGCGGGCCATTGACCCTGAACTTCTGGTGGAGCCGGAGCCTCCGGCGGCCCCAACGACACAGACTTTTGCCACCAAGCTGGAAAACAGCGTGATCATCAATATGACGTTAGGGTTGATGGGCGTGCTGTATCTCGGCAACTATTTCATCAAAAACGGCTTGGGAAATCTGTCGCTCAATGTCGTAATAATGGTGTTCTTCATCGCCGGGGTGATTCTGCACATAACGCCGATCAATTATGTTCGGGCAGTTAATGAAGCGATTAAAGGCGCCGGAGGGATCGTGCTTCAGTTTCCGCTGTATGGCGGAATTCAGGGAATCATGGTTGCCTCGGGCCTGGCCGGCATTATTGCCAAATGGTTTATCTCTTTTTCAACCGCGTATACGTTCCCTGTATTTACCTTTATCGCCGGCGGCGTGATCAACTTCTTTGTTCCGTCCGGCGGCGGGCAGTGGGTCGTCCAGGGACCGATTAATATTCCGGCGGGTATTGCCCTCGGGGTTGATCCGGCCAAAGTGGCGATGTCGATTGCTTATGGCGACCAATGGACCAATATGATCCAACCTTTCTGGGCGCTGCCGCTGCTGGGGATCGCCAAGCTCGGCGTCCGTGATATCATGGGCTATTGCTGCATGACCTTGATCTGGGTCGGTATTATTACAGTGGCAGGCCTGTTGCTGCTCTAAAAGAAAAAGCTGATGAATGCGGCTTTTTTAGTGATTCTCTTCACGGCAAGATATCTGGTACAGTATAATGTTAGTTGATTATGTTGGTAACCCTGCGGGCCGCCGGGCCCGCAGGGCAGTGGAGGTGCGAACGGATGGTAAAAATTGTTCCGGCTGCAGAGGCCGCAGCGATGGTTAAAGAGGGTATGACCGTAATGGTGGGAGGCTTTCTCGCCTGCGGAACGCCGCAGAAACTGGTGGATCAGGTGCTGGAGCAAGGCACGAAAAACCTGACGCTGGTTTGCAACGACACGGCTTTTCCCGACCAGGGCGTCGGCAAATTGATTGTCAACAAACAGTTCAAGAAAGCCATCGTATCCCATATCGGCACCAATCCGGAAACCGGCCGGCAAATGAACGCCGGGGAACTCGAAGTGGATCTGGTTCCGCAGGGAACCCTGGCCGAGCGGATTCGCTCCGCCGGGTTCGGCCTCGGCGGAATCCTGACGCCGACCGGCGTAGGGACGCCGGTGGAAGAAGGAAAACAAAAACTGACCGTCAAGGGCAAGGACTATTTGTTGGAGCTGCCGATCCAGGCGGACGTTGCCCTGATCAAAGCCTATAAGGCCGATAAATCAGGCAACCTGGTGTTCCGAAAAGCCGCCAGAAACTTCAATCCGTTGATGGCCACGGCGGCCCAAATCGTGATTGTCGAAGCGCAGCAGATCGTGGAGACGGGAGAAATCGATCCCGACGAAGTCATGACGCCGGGTATCTTTGTCAATTATCTGGTTCAGGGTTGAGGAGGGAATAGCATATGGATGCAAAAGAACTGATTGCCAAACGGGTCGGACAAGAATTCAGCGACGGGGATCTGGTCAATCTGGGAATCGGGATTCCGACCCTGGTGGCTGAGCATCTGCCGGAAGGCGTACATGTAATTCTCCAGTCGGAAAACGGATTTGTCGGACTGGGGCCGGCGGCAAACGGCAACGCGGACCCGGACCTGGTCAATGCGGGCGGCAAGCCGGTATCGATCAATCCCGGCGGGGCTTTCTTCGACAGCGCGACATCGTTCGGCATCATTCGGGGCGGCCATCTGGCGGCGACCGTGTTGGGCGCCTTGCAGGTGGACCAGGAAGGCAACCTGGCCAACTGGATGGTACCGGGGAAAATGGTTCCGGGCATGGGCGGAGCGATGGATTTGGTTGCGGGAGCGAAACGGGTGATTATCGCGATGGAACACACGGCCAAGGGCGCGGCGAAGATCCTGAAGAAGTGCAATCTGCCGCTGACCGCAGTGAAGGAAGTGGACCTGATCGTGACCGAACTGGCAGTCATGGTCTGTGACGCGACAGGGCTGACCCTGACCGAGCTGGCGCCGGGAGTGACGCTGGAGCAGGCGCGGGCGGCGACGGAAGCTGATTTCAAAGTATCGCCGGACTTAAAGACGATGAGCGTATAATTGGCGATGGGTAGAAACCCGTTTTGTGAATTTGTTCAGACATACGGAGGGGCTGTGCTTTTGCCCAGCCCCTCCGTATGTTCGCTTCGCCCGGCATGGGTGCTCGACGGATGCGCTTGTTATCAAAAATGCAAAGGCAGGATATGGGTTTTGCTTGTTGAATCTAAACAACAGGGTGAGCACACTAGTAAATCAGGAGGTATTCGTATGCGCAACTTCACAAGCTTATTGGGGATTTTCGTTGTGGCGCTTTTTTTGTTGACGCCGCTCCAGGTTGTCCAAGCTGACAGCACTTCCGTGGATGTTGTAAATTTCGTAGAGCCAAGTGTGGTTTACATCGAAGTGAATTATCGCAATGGCAGGTCTGGAATCGGCAGTGGCTTTTTTATAAACGAACGGGGCGATATTGTCTCGAATCGCCATGTGTTGGAGGATGCGGTAAGAGCAAGGGCATTTACAGCAGATGGACGG
>DOFA01000211.1:232-3582 GCA_003532195.1 Clostridiales bacterium | reverse complement strand
GCGGTCTCAAGCCGGCGGTGGCGGTTCTGGTCGCATCTGTGCGGGCTTTGAAATATAACGGCGGAGTCGCCCGGCCGAACCTGACCCAGGAGAACCTGGCTGCCCTCGAAGCCGGTTTGCCCAATCTGGTCAAGCATATCGAAAATATCCATTCTTTTGGTGTGCCCTGTCTGGTGGCCTTGAATCATTTTGCCACGGACACGCCGGCCGAAATCGAACGGGTAGCTGCCCAATGCCGCCAATCCGGCGTCCGCATGGCGGTTTCCGACGTCTTCAGCCAGGGCAGCGCGGGCGGCCGCGAGCTGGCCGAATCCTTGCTCGAAATCCTGAAAGAGGAACCTTTGGATTTTCGCCTGCTCTATCCGGACGACCTGCCCCTGCTGGAAAAAATGCAGCGCATCGCCCGCCAGATCTATGGGGCGGCCGACATTGCCCTGACACCGGCTGCCCGGAAGGACCTGGATAATCTGAACGCCCTCGGCTGCTCCCATCTGCCGGTTTGCATGGCCAAGACCCAATATTCGCTCTCTGATAATCCGGAGAGCCTCGGCCGGCCATCCGGTTTCACCATCACGGTCCGGGAGCTCCGCCTGTCGGCCGGAGCAGGCTTTATCGTCGCGCTGACTGGTGATATCATGACTTTACCCGGATTGCCCAAAGTGCCGGCTGCCGAGAAAATCGACATGGATGCCGCCGGGGTAATCAGCGGCTTGTTTTGAGAATGATCAGGAAACAGACTGCCGGCCTGGTCCGGGCCGCGGTCAAGGGGGATATATCCGAGCATGAAAAAAAACCAGGCCTACATCATTCAGGACTATGGCCGCGATCGTGCGGTTCCCTCTCCGAACCGCAGCCGGCGCTCCGGCAGGCGACGAAATCCGGGCAGCATCATCGGTATCATCATCGTTCTGGCTCTGCTGGCGGTGCTGATCTGGCAGAGCTGGCCTTATCTGCCCTGGCCCGGCCAGAGTCCGACATCGTCAGCTGCAGGAAGCGAAACGACCTTGAACAGCTCAACAGGCGCCGCTTCGCCGACCGCTTCCGCGTCTGAAACTGAAATGACTGCGGAAACCACCGGGGCGACTGCCGCGCCAATCACAGGCGTACCGCCGGCTACAGTTGACCCGTCCGAATTGCAGGTCCGGATGGATGAGGCCGGAGAACAGGCCCTCGCCCTGCTGGCCGGTAAAACCGGACGGTTTTCTATCTACTGCCGGGACCTGCAGACCGGCGATATCTGGCAATACAATGAAACGGCGCCGTTTGTGGCGGCAAGTTCGATCAAGCTGGGCATTAATACCTATTTATATACCCAGATAGCCGCCGGTTCGGTTCTGCCGGACGAAATGCTGGCCTATGACAACCGGAACTATCCGACCGGGGATTACGAGAGCGGCACCGGAACCATCCAGTATCTGGCGAACGGTTCCCAGATGACGGTGCGGGAGACGTCCGGGCTGTCGATTCGGATCAGCGATAATTGCGGAACCAATATGATTATCCGCCGCCTGGGCGGCATCGATGCCATCAATCCCTATCTGCGGGAAGTCAGCGGCGCGGTCGATTACCGCCAGTCTGTCACCTACAAAAACTACGCCGGCCAGACCCAAAGCGGCCGGCATCGCACATGCGCCCTTGATCTGGGCTCGCACGCGGTCTGGCTCTATCAGAACTGGCAAGCGTCGCCGCAGACTTATCAGCCTCTGATCGACGACCTCTGCCAGACTGAGTTTGATTTCGGCATCCAGAAAGGGATTCCGGAGACCGTTCCGGTCGCGCATAAAATCGGCACCAATGGCGCCTACAGCGCCGAGAACGACGTCGGCATCGTTCTGGCCGACCGGCCCTTTGTCCTGTGCGTCATGACGGAAATGGCCAGCGCCGGGGCGGCCCACACCCTTCAAGCGGATCTGGCGGCTATCTTTTATGCCGCAATCCAGCCCGACTGATCTGCCGCAGGCACTGATCTGCTGCAGGCACTGATTTTTCGCTTGCGCTAAAACGGCAGCTGATTGCCGAAGCCCTCACCTAAAACTTCGCGCGCTTCGACGACAATCACGAAAGCATCCGGATCTATCTCCGAAACAATCTCCTTGATTTCCGGAACCTGCTTGCGGGAGAGAACGCAGAGCAGGACATCTTTGGCTTTCCCTGTATACATGCCGGTCCCGCTCAGGGAAGTGACGCCCCGGTTCAGCTGCTTTAAGATCCGTTCGGAAATGGCCGCGCTGTGATCGGAAATGATGTAGGCGGCCCGGCAATAATCAAAGCCTTCAAGCACGATATCCATGCTCTTGGAGGTCAGGAACATGGCGATAAACGAATACATGGCCATCAAGATGCCCGGACTTTCGGCATTCCGGTAGGCGATGGCCGAAGCGAAAACGATCAGGGCGTCGAGAATCATTAAAAACTGGCCGATGCTGAGGATTTTCAACCGCCGCTTGATGATGATGGCCAGAATGTCCGTGCCGCCGGTGGTGAATCCGCCGCGGAAAATCAAACCCAGCCCGACGCCGTAGAGGATTCCGCCAAAGATGCAGAAAATCAGGGGATCCGGACTGCCGCCGGCAAGCGGGCGGTCCATGTAGCGGATAAACCATCCGGTCATCATCGGCGCCGTCAGGTCGATTAAAACCGAATAGGCCAGCGTTCCGATCGTGCTGCGCCAGACAAAGCGCAGGCTGACCATTCTCCACCCCAACAGAACCAGCGGAATGTTCAGGATGATCATCATCAGGCCGAACGAGAGAAATTCGCCCTGGCCGGTCAGCTGGTAAATGATGGAGACGATGCCGGAGACGCCGCCCATCGTCAGCTTGACCGGCACATAGAAAACATTGATGGCAATGGCCGTCAGCAGGCTGCCGGCGAGAAGAAGCGCGGATTCGCGCAGCCGTCCGAGCCAGACAGCCCGGCCGCTTTTTAACCACCGGGTGAATGTCATGCGATTGTCCCCCCTTGGTTGGCCATCAGTCTCATTTTAACATATCCCGTGACTTGTCGGGCAGACATGTGATATAATGGCGTCGCATCAGCACGCGCCGTGTCTGAGCTGCAGCCGATCGCTGGTCCTGTGCNNGCAGCGGTAAGCGGCCAACCGTATGCGCCGCAGGGTCGCCTGCGTCGGATGCAGCCCAGACATGGCGATTTTTCCGTTGACCGGCAGCAAACGAGGTGAAGGTATGGCTTATCTGGCATTATACCGGGAATGGCGGCCTAAAGTCTTTGACGAAGTCGTCGAACAAAAGCATACGGTCTACGCCCTGCGCCAATCGGTCATCAGCAGCCAGATCGGCCACGCCTACCTGTTCAGCGGCACCCGCGGCACCGGCAAAACCACTCTGGCG
>DOFA01000211.1:0-188 GCA_003532195.1 Clostridiales bacterium | reverse complement strand
TGGATGCCGCCTCCAACAACAGCGTCGACAACATCCGGCGCGTCTGCGACGAAGTCGTCTTCATGCCGGCGCAAGCCCGGTATAAAGTCTATATTATCGATGAAGTGCACATGCTCTCGGCCGGCGCTTTCAACGCCCTGCTGAAAACCCTCGAAGAACCGCCGGCCCATGCTGTTTTCATCCTGGCG
>DOFA01000180.1:1628-3487 GCA_003532195.1 Clostridiales bacterium | reverse complement strand
GTGACTTCATTGCCGGGGAAAAACGGGTAAACGACCTGGTCGTCGCCGTAGCATTCCCGCAGGTTGAGCTCAAGTGATTTCTGTCTGTCCGTCCGGCTGTAGGAGCCATGCAAGGCGATGCCCGCGGTGAAGTTCACTCCCAGGGTGCCGTCGGTTTCAAAAAAGCTGATTTCGGCCGGGTATTCCAGATCGGTTGTGTAATTGGTCCAAAGGCCTCGGGCCGAACCGGTGAAATCTTCCGGCGCGATGGCGATCGACACCACCGGCAGGTCGTGCGGTTCGGCTGCCAGCAGCGTGCGCGTGACCACGGTGCTGTCCAGGCAGCCGTCGGCTTCGGCGCGGCAGGAGATCACGGTGCTGCTGTCGATGGCCAGGGGATTCGTATAGATCGCTGAAGAGGCATTCGGCGCGCTTCCGTCCAACGTGTAGCGGATTGTGACGCCCGGCTGACTGCTGATCAGCGTAACCCGGACGGTTCCGTCCAGATAAAGGCCGGTCAGCGCGCCGCCATCCGCAACGCTAAACACGGATATCGACGGCTGAAGGGCTCGGGAAAGGACTCCGGTTGTCGAATTAGCCTGACCCCGCGTCGGCTCGGCGTAAAAGTAGCGCGTCCCGGCCGGCTCATCGCCGTTCGAGTTGCCGCGGCCGCTGCTCAAACCGTTTGCGAGCAGGCCGGCGGCAAAATAATCGATCCGTCGGTTATCCGCAGCCGTCAGGTAAATGGTTTCGCCGGAAATGCTGATGCCAAAACCTGCCGGTTCAATCACCAGGTACTCGCCGGGCTGAATGACCAGGTCACCGNNCGCGGCCGGATCGTCGCTCAGGCCGTAACCCAACAGCGGAATTGCGTTACCCGTGCCGTTGTAGAGCTCGATCCAGTCCGGCTGGCTGACTTTGCCGCCGCTCGTCATTGCCGCGTCCTGGGCTAAAACCTCGTTGATCCAGAGGCCGCGGTTTTTCAGGGCTGTGGCGCCGGCCAGTTCAGAAAAACCGACGGTGCTGTTCGGCTGGCCGGGCGTGGCCTGCGGATAATACTGCCAGGTTTCCAGGCTGTCTGTCTGGCGGCCGCGGGATACATTTTCCGGAAGGTCCTCGATTTCCTGGCGGATGACCGGACGCCCTTTGGCATCGCTGAGCAAAAGCACGGTGTCGTCGCCGCCAAGCCGGAACGGAGCCTGCAGGGTGGTTGAATCCGCGGGGTTATAGACAATATCTTTGCCGGAAAGCCAGATAACCAGCAATTCCCCCGGCTGGACGGTCACTTCGGGCAGTTCCCATTGATCCGGTTCATCCGGATCATCGGAGAGCCAGAAACCCAGCAGGCTGATCGGCTCGCTGCCGGTGTTCAGGAATTCAACCCAATCCGGCAGATCGCCGTCGGCATCCGCCAGGGCTGTGTTCCGGGTCATGTATTCATTGACAACCAGCGAATATTGCGGGTTGGGGATCGCTTCCGCAGCCGTTGCTTTGCCGTCGTCCCCATTGGCTTTTCCGGGCGTCGGAACGCCAAAATAATAATAGGCGTCGAGGGCCGAAACCGAGCCGGGGGCCAATCCGAAGGAAATGTCGTCCGGCAGAGCCGGCAAGGTCAGATTAGCAAGAACCAGTCCGGTTGGCGAGGTCAGAACCAGTTCGTCGCCGGTGCTGCTGAGCCGGAAATTGGTGTGAATCTCATCTTGTCCCTCGGGCTGCCCGGCGGTTCCCTGCCCGGAAGCAAAGATGACCAGGTACTCGCCGGGCTTGAGAATGATGGCGGGGAATTGCCAGGCTTGTGGCTTTCGGATGTTGTCAGACAGGCAATAACCCGTCAGATCGATGTCGCTGTTACCGGAATTGTACAGCTCGATCCAGTCCGG
>DOFA01000180.1:0-1546 GCA_003532195.1 Clostridiales bacterium | reverse complement strand
GATTGCAGGCCAGCAGAACGGCAGCAATTTTATTAATTGGGCATTTCCCTGGCTTTGACCTGACCATAAATCCGCCTTTCCAACCGGTTCTTAATGTCGGATGATAACCTTCATCTATTTTACCGCAAAAAGCAGATTTTGCATAAAAAATAATATATGAAAAGCAAGGCGCGGCCAGCGTGTTTTTCCCCATAACGCAACTCTGCGGATGTCAGCTGCCATCTCCCGCTTTCGACATCATTATTGCCGGACTTGAGGGTTTTCAACCGTCTGATCATCAGATAAAATAGAGTTGTACGAATAAAAAAAAGGAAGGTTTCGATATGCTGTATCCGAAAAACGAGCACCCCTTTGATCTGGAGCTGTTCCGTCAACCGACTGCCGAGTATCGTGGCGCCCCCTTTTGGGCCTGGAACTGCGAACTTGACACCGGGGAACTGCTCTGGCAGATCGAACAGCTGAAAGCGATGGGTTTTGGCGGCTTTCACATGCATGTCCGCACTGGCATGTCCACCATATACCTCAGTGACGAATATATGCGGTTGATCCGCGCCTGTATTGGCAAAGCCCGGGAGGAGAAAATGCTGGCCTGGCTTTATGATGAGGACCGCTGGCCTTCCGGGGCGGCCGGCGGCCTGGTGACGAAAGATCCGGACTGCCGGGCCCGCCATTTGCTGTTTACAGCCAGACCTTACGCTGAAGATACTTCTTCCGCTGAGAACACCGACTCGACGGCCCGGGGCGCACGCACCGGCAATGGCCGCCTGATCGCCTGCTACGATGTTCAGCTTGACGCAGACGGAAATCTGGCCGGCTACAGGCGGACCGACGAGTTGGAAACTGCCGGGGGCAGACGCTGGTATGCCTATATTGAAACCGATAATACCAGCCCCTGGTTCAATAACCAGACGTATGTGGACACATTAAACAAGAAAGCAATCGACATTTTCATCCAAACCACACATGAACGATATGCCGTGGCGGTCGGTGAGGATTTTGGCGGCCTTGTGCCGGCCATTTTTACCGACGAACCGCAATTTTCCCACAAGACAGCGCTGAATTTCGCCGCCGACCTGATGGATGTCATCCTGCCCTGGACCGATGATCTGCCGCAAACATACGCCGCCAGCTATCCCGACGACCTGCTGGCGCATCTGCCGGAACTGATCTGGGAACTGCCGCGTAATCAGGTTTCCAGCACCCGTTATTTCTACCATGACCACATCGCCGAGCGTTTTGCAGCGGCCTTTGCCGATAACTGCGGCGACTGGTGCCGCCGTCACAACCTGCTGCTGACCGGCCACATGATGGAAGAACCGACGCTGCAAAGCCAGACCGCCGCGTTGGGCGAGGCCATGCGCTCCTACCGGGGGTTCGGTTTGCCGGGTATTGACATGCTTTGTGACAGATACGAATTGACTACGGCCAAGCAGGCTCAATCCGCATCCCGCCAGTTCGGCTGCCCGGGCGTTATATCAGAGCTGTATGGCGTGACCAACTGGGATTTCGATTTCCGCGGCCATAAACTTCAGGGCGACTGGCAGGC
>DOFA01000123.1 GCA_003532195.1 Clostridiales bacterium | reverse complement strand
AACGGTCGACAGCGCTGGATATGCAGGTGGGTCCGTTGAGAAAAAGGATGCGGCGGTGCCCCAGTTCGAGCAGATGCCTGGCCGCCAGAAATCCGCCCTGCCGGTCGTCCGCAAGCACAGCGTCAGCCGGAAAATTATCAAAATAGCGGCCCAACAGAACGAACGGCGTGCCTGACTGCTGCAGGAACCGGACATTGCCGGCGGTGTCCTGGGTCGGGCAAAGGAACACGCCGGCCGCTTTCTGGCTGAGTGCGGTGATCATCGCCTGTTTCTCCAGAGCCGGGTCTTCATCGGTATTCAGCACGATCGCTGTATAGCCCAGCCGGCGGATATCCGCCTCAATCTGCTTGATCATGATCGCAAAGTGCGGATTGGACAGGTCGCCCAGGATGATCGCGACCGTGCGGCTGTGGCCCGAGCGCAGCGAGCTGGCTGAGACATTGACGATGTAGCCCAGTTCCGCGGCCGCTTTCCGAATCAGTTCCTTGGTGGCAGCCGAAATATCGGGTTTATCTTTCAGGGCGTGCGAAACCGTATTGGCCGAAAAGCCGGTCGCCCTGGCCACATCGTGCAGCGTGACGCTTCTTTGGCGGTGACTTGCGGCCGGCTTTGCAGCGGCGCCGCCGGTGCCGGCAGCGTCCTCGTGGGCAGGATGATCAGCCATTTAATTCGAACTGGATTTAGGCAGATAGGGAATCAGGGATTTGGCGAATCCGGGCATGGTCATGGTCTGCAGCCAGACTTTGCCGGGTCCGACCAGCGTGGTCAGGAACAGCCCTTCGCCGCCAAACAGGATATTCTTGAAACCCTTAACCATTTCCGCCTGATATTGAACCGTTTCCTCGAAAGCGGCCACATTGCCGGTATCGACTTTGATTGTTTCGCCCGGAGCCAGCTGGCGCTCAACCAGACTGCCATCGATCTCCAGCAAAACGGTACCCAGACCGGTCATGCGCTGCAGGATAAATCCCTCGCCGCCAAACAGGCCGGCGCTGAGGCCTTTGGTCACATGAACACTCAAAGTTACGGAAGGCTGGGCGCAGAGAAAAGCTGACTTCTGGGCGATGAGCGAGCGTCCGGTCAATTCGACCGCCGCGATGCTGCCTGGGAAAGAACAGGCGATCACAATTTCCTGATTGGGCTGCATAGCCGTATAAGTCGCCATAAACAGCGAATCACCGCTGATCATCCGGCCAAGTCCCTTCATTAAGCCACCCTTCATGTTGGTCTCCATCCTGATCCCGTTATCCATCCAGGACATGCCGCCGGATTGGGTATAAATGCTTTCGCCGGCATCGAGGCGAATCGAGACAGCAGGCAAATTAGCTCCAAAAATCTTATAATTCAGAGGTTTCGGCGGTGTCGGAACATAGGGCTGTACGGGAACTTGAACCGGAGCCGCCTGAAACGGTGCAGCCTGAACCGGAGCAGCCTGGACAGGCTGGGCGGATTGGGTGGGTCGGCCGCAGGCGCCGCAGAAGCGGGCATCATCGCTGATTTTTGTACCGCAATTGGGACAGAACATCGGGAACGCCTCCTATACTGTAATTTTCCATCTACATTCGCGGCAGATGGTTCTTTCAGCATCATAGCATAAGCGGGCTTGAAGATACAGGTCTTGCGGTAAGCATGGATTTTGCTCTCAATTTGCTTGAGAGAAAATTTACGGCAGACCCGTGAGAACGAGATGACGTTAACTACTTGAGTATCGCGCTATGATCTCATCCTGCATTTGGCGCTTCAACTCGATAAATCGAATGCTGAACCCACCGATGCGCACGATTAGATTACCATGGCGTTCGGGATGCTGCTGTGCGTCGAGCATATCTTCGTGGCTGGCGGTCGTGATCTGCGCCATCTGGCCGCCGTTCATCATATACACCATCATTAATGCACCGATATCTTCACGCAATGTCTCGTTTCGTAAAAGACTTTTCGGTAACAATACATTTAACGTTGTACCACCTGCCCCTTTTGCAAGCGGCAGCTTCATCACGGATTTTAGTAACGCCGTCAAGCCGCTATGATCAGCACCGGTCCGCGGTCCTATACTATTGCCTAGCGGTTCGCCGGTAAATCGGCCATCAGGCATAGCCCAAGTTTGCTCTCCATATCTGACACCTGCATCAAGCAAGGAGCATGCACCCATAAACACATCACCCCTTACGGATTTGTACTGTCCGATTTCGCTCCAAAACGAGTCAAGCACACGGCGGGCATATTCATCGGACATTGGATCATCGTTTCCAAATTTGGGTGCGCGATTCAAAAGAAGTTGGCGTTCTCTCTCAAAACCATCAAAATTTGCCTCGATTGCTCGAGCAAGGATTTCCATTGTCATCAGTTTTTCTTCGAATACCACACGCTGGATGGCGGCGAAGGAATCCGCCACGGCTGATACCCCTGCTGTTTCTACAACGCCAAAATTGTAAATTGCACCGCCTGCGTCTGGATTCATCCCGAGTTTCACACAATCGTCAGTCAACGGCATCTTAACCAGCTTGGCGAGATTAGCACTTCGAATCTCAACACCCCGGTTACACAGTTTGATGAACCGCTCTGTGAAAAAGCGCATCTGTGCAAGATACGCCGCCCATAATGCGTCGATGCTTCCATAATCCGTTAAAAATCCAGTTTGAAGGCCGAATTGTTCGCCAGTTATGCGGCACCGTCCATCGTTGATTGTGCATTCAAATATCTTCGCCAGATTGATTAATCCATCTTCACAGCCGAAATTACTCTTTCCCGGAATTTCAATCTCCTGACAACCCAATACCGTGTAATCACGTGCGTCCTCTATCAGCACTCCGTACTGGACAAGTGCTTCAACCACATTGACATCGCTCACGATTGTCGGATCAGACATGCCTTCGGACCACATTTTTGTGATCAGCCGCATTAACCATTCTGGCGATTCCCGATGAATGCGCACGGACAGGCGCGGATGGGTTTCGTGTAAGACCCGCGATATTTGAAGCATCAGATAGGTCAGCTCGTTTGTCGCATCACTGCCATCTCCGGGACGCACTCCTCCCAAAGTGATATTGTGAAAACCGTGTTCAAGTCCTTTGAGGAAGAATGCCACCATGACATCCTCCGCCGGGAACGGATTGCCAGCCGATTGTTTTTGATAAAACGGGTACAGATATTGGTCAGCACGGCCGATGCAGTCAACCCAATCCCAGAGTGCAAAAAACCAGACCAGCTGGGCCGCTTCATAAAAAGTTTCAGGGCGGCCACGTGCTACAGCGTAGCAGTTTTTAGCGATCGCCAGATAACGGTTGGCATTTGCTGCATCCTTTTTTGACAATGCATGCGCCCGATCGGCATACTTGACAATCCAAGCAGAGAAGCCTTCAAGCAAGTTGACGAGCGCATTGCAGATCAACGTTTTTTCCAGATTGTCCGTTTGCGAACGGCAAGCCTTGACCTCGTTCAGCAGTCCGTCCACACCTAAACAGAGCAGTTTCGGGTAATTAGGAACCGTGTGCCCCTGATATCCGCCGACCCACCACAATCTGCCGTTCATCGCATCGGCCACTTTCTCGGAGCCAAACATCTGAATGCATTCGCTGCGGATATGTTCTATCCCCAAAGGAAACATTTTTGAAGAAACGAATTGAATCCGATGAACTAATTCATCCTTCCGTTCGCAATAGGCGGAATGTTCGAACACTTCCTCATGCAGCTGGATTCCCCAGCTAAAGTGCTCGCATAATGGGCGCGAAGGTCGCGGTACACCCACAAGCAGTTCATCTGGCTCTATCACGATTGGGGATTCCATCCAAGAACGCACGATTGCGTCGGCGAGATTCAATGCGTAAGGTGCCTCCGGACTGGATTCAAACACATCAAGAAATGGCGTCTTGCCGTCGTTATCTGGTCCGGTATGCGTTCCCTCGCGTATTCGGTTGGGTTTCAGCCTGGTAAAGACCTGTTCACGCAATATTTCCATGCCGGTGGAAAATGTCATTTTGCTATCTATATTCATAATCACTGCCCTGTTCGTGCATCGGCTGAAGTGAAACAATTGATAGCGACAGCGCTGCATTTCCCTTGCAGGTTCTGCATCAGCCCGCGCTTACCTGACCCGGTAAGTTCCCGGAACATCAATGATCGCAGCCAGATGCCCTTCATCATATTCCCAGATGAAGGAAGCCATGGTCCCGTTTTCCAGGATGCGACCGGCCGCCAGCCCGGGAAGTTTTGGGAAGATGACCGCCGCGCCGGCAAGGGCGGGGCCTTCGAACGCCAGGCCGGTTTTACCCTTCCAGGCTGCATGAACCGCCCGGGCACGTTCATATGACTGCTTAGCAAAGGACTGAGTCCAGGGCCGATCGTGCAGGGGAACGACAAGGCGCCTTTTGATGATAGGATTTCCGTCCGGCCGTGCAGCCGGCTCCAGGTAGACGCCGACCCATTCCTTCGTCTGCC
>DOFA01000004.1 GCA_003532195.1 Clostridiales bacterium | reverse complement strand
TGAGGAGATGTATCGCGGCGCCTGCGAGCGGCTGAAACAATTTTTTGATTGACTCCCGTGGTATTCAATCATAAAATAGATTTGTATGGGCTGTTGCAGCAACAGACCGCAGGATCATAAACCTGCCGGCTGACGGCAGGACAAATAACGAAGGAGCTGAACTTTATGTCATTAGTCACCACCAAAGAAATGTTTGAGAAAGCCTATGCCGGCGGATATGCGATCGGCGCGTTCAATGTCAACAATATGGAGATCATCCAGGGTATTACCGAGGCGGCCCAGGAGCTCAATGCCCCGCTGATCTTGCAGGTTTCGTCCGGCGCCCGGAAATATGCCAAACATACTTATCTGATGAAACTGGTTGAAGCGGCAGTCATCGACACCGGGCTGCCGATTGCCCTGCATCTGGACCATGGCGATTCGTTTGAACTGTGCAAGAGCTGCGTCGACGGCGGATTTACTTCGGTCATGATCGACGGGTCGCATTTTACTTATGAAGAAAATATTGCCCTGACAAAAAAAGTCGTTGAATACGCCCATGCGCGCGGTGTTGTCGTCGAAGCCGAGTTGGGCCGCCTGGCCGGCATTGAAGATGCGGTTAATGTCAGCGCGGAAGATGCTTCCTATACCAAGCCGGATCAGGTCATCGATTTTGTCAGCCGCACCAACTGCGATTCCCTGGCGATTGCCATCGGAACCAGCCATGGCGCCTATAAGTTCAAACCCGGCACGAAGCCGCAGCTGCGTTTTGACATCCTTGCCGAAGTCGAACGGCGCCTGCCCGGCTTCCCGATTGTCCTGCACGGAGCCAGTTCAGTTATCCCGGAATTTGTCCAGATGATCAACCAGTACGGCGGCAATATGCCCGATGCGATCGGCGTTCCGGAAGAAATGCTGCGCCAGGCTGCGCGCAGTTCAGTCTGCAAAATAAATATCGATTCTGACCTGCGTCTGGCCATGACGGCCACGATCCGTAAATATTTCGCGGAAAATCCCGGCCATTTTGATCCCCGCCAGTATCTTAGCCCGGCGCGCGCCGCCATCAAAGCCATGGTCGCCCATAAGATCAAGAATGTTCTGGGCTGCGACGGCAAAGTGTAGTCGCAGATCGGCTTATTATGAGACGCTATCTGATTCCGCGCACCGACTTGTGGGCGGCGCCGGTTTGCCTTGGCACCGGCGGCTTCACGATTGAACAGGAACAGCAGGCCAGAGACCAGCTGGATCGGTTCATCGATCTCGGCGGCAACCTGATCGATACCGCCAATGTTTATGGCCGGAAAAAGCCCGGCCATGAAAATCAAAGCGAGCAGATCCTGGGGCGCTGGCTCCAGGATCGCGGTCAGCCGTCCGATTTATTGATCAGCAGCAAAGGCGGCCATCCGAGTCCGGAAGATATGCACCGCTCCCGTCTGGATCCGGCCAGTCTGGCCGCTGATCTCGACTCGAGCCGCATATCTTTGGGGCGGGATTGCATCGATTTGTATTTCCTGCATCGGGACGACCCGGACCAGCCAGTCGAAGCCCTGCTCAGCCAGTTGGAGCTTTTCCGCCAGTCCGGAAAAATCCGCTGTTACGGCTTGTCCAACTGGACGGCCGACCGTCTGGAACAAGCACTGGCCTGGAGCAGGCAGCAGACTTCCTCTGGCCTGGCGGCGCTGCAGAATCGTTGGAGCCTGGCCCGCTTCAATCCGGAAGGAACAACGGATGACACCCTGGCCGAAGTGGATGGACAAATTTGGGCGATCCTGGCGGAAGAGAACCTGGCTTTGCTGGCCTATTCGGCTTTGGCCAAGGGCTTTTTCAGCAAGATCCTGCCTGATCCGGCCAGTGCTCCGCAAACGGATGCCCCAGAGGAAAACAGCCGGATTTCTATGACACTGGATGCTATTCCGGAAAAGCTGCGGCGCTATTACGAAAATGAATTAAACAACAAACGGGCTCAGGCTGTATTTCAGCTGACAGCTTCGAAAAAAGCCCGGCCGGCTCAAATTGCTTTGGCCTGGATGCTGCATCAGCCTTTTCCGGTGTTCCCGATTGTGGCTTTTTCATCGTTGAAGCAGTTGGATGAAGCGATGGGCGCGCCAGCCCTGCATTTAATACCGGATGATATGGACAGGCTTGCGGCCGGATCTGTCTATTGAAAATATTCAGCTAATCCGGTTATCTTGCTTATTCAACCGCATTACCCCAGCGGTTCGGTGCTGACCAGCTTTCCTTTAACCAGCAAGCGATGGGAAGCGACCCGGATAGGCGTGCAGGTAACCAGCAGGATCCTGCTTTCTTCAAACTGGTCATTAAGATGGGAAATCAGTTCTTCCGGCAAAATGGTCTCAATCAGATCGACTTCATAGGTATAGCGGTTAGCCTTATCTTCAAGGATGATCTGATCGCCGGCCTTGACTTCATCCAGACGGTTGAAATGACGGCCATAGGTATACATGCGGTGGCCGAAAAGCACACATTGGCCAGGCTGGCCTATGCCGGCACCGTTGCTGTAGCGGCTGATGGCCACGCGCAGGTTGTATATGGTGGCGCCTTCCGCGATGGGCATGTTTAGATTAATAACTGGTATTTTTATCTGGCCGATTGCCTTAACGACAATCTTGGCCGGAAGCGGTTTGGGCGTCACCGTCGGCGTCGGCTCGCTGCTGGCCTGGGTGCCTGAATTTACTGTCGTTTCAGAGCTGGTTTCGCTTCCGGCAGCAGTTGATCCGGTAGTTTCGCCGCCCTCGGACAAATCGCCGTAATCGACATCTTCGCCGGCAACCGCCAGAGCGTCGGGATCAATCAGGATCGTGCCGTCGCCTTGATTGAAAGCATCCTGGAGGTCCTTGGTCAGGCTGTCCTGCCGCCAGTGGACATAATAGGGATATAAGATCAAGTAAAGGCCGCCGATGATCAGCAGCACAATCAGGATATTCAAGAGATGAAACAAAGGCTGGCGTTTTTGCCGCTCCGGGGTATTCAAGTCACATCACCTCGCGTAATCATTTTATCCGACTTGACCGTATTCGGAAAGACTATCGCTGGTTTTTCGAAAAAAAATGTGCAAAATCATTAGATAATGCTATCATAGTGGCANNTCCAGTTCGGACAGGAGGTCCCTATGCGGCTGATCATCATCGGACATCAGAATCGGCGCGAAGTCATAGCCAGCCCCGGTTCCAATCTGCTGACTGTACTGCAGGAAACCGGCAGTCAGATTCATGCCCCGTGCGGCGGCAGGGGAACCTGCCGTAAATGCCAGGTCGAAATAGCCGGGATCGGCCAGGTCCTCGCTTGCCGGACGACTCTGGATGAGCAGCTGGCTGGACGCGCCGGATTGCGCGCGGATGAGCCGCTGACCGTTCTTCTGCCGGAACCGGCTCAGGCTCAGATCTCCACAGATGGTTTGATTCCTGATTTCAACCTGTCACCGCTGATGAACAGGGGAACGATCCGGCTGACCGAACCGAGTCTCAACGACCAGCGTTCGGATGAGGAACGCTTTACGGAGGCGACCGGCTTGAATGTGCCGTTCCGGCTGCTGGAGCAGTTGCCGGCAGCCTTGCGGGACAGCGCTTTCCAGCCCGCTTTCGTTTTTTGCAGTGCCTGCGCCGGCGCTGAGGGCAGTGCTGTTCGCTTTATCAGGCCGGATGGGCCTGCCCCGCTGGGCGTGGCCGTCGACATCGGCACAACCACGCTGGCCGCTTACCTATATGATCTGGATTCCGGCAAGAGGCTGGCTTCAGCCGCCGGCTTGAATCCGCAGCGCGCTTATGGCGCCGATGTGATCAGCCGGATCGATCAGTCGTCAGTTTCCCCGGAAGCGCGCCATGCCCTGCGCGCGAGCATTGCCGGCGCAATTGCCGGCCTGGCGGACCGCCTGGCTGTTAAAGCGGGGCACAAACTCGGCATGAACATTTCAACAGACGACATCGTGCATTATGTTTTCGCCGGCAATACAACCATGCTTCATTTGCTGACCGGACTACCGGCCGCGGCGATTGCCCGGGCGCCTTTCATACCGGTCAGCCGCCGGGCCATGACGCTGCCGGCGGCCGAACTCGGCCTGCCTCTGGCGGCCGATGCTGTCTGTCAACTGCTGCCCTCGATTTCGGGGTATGTGGGGGCTGATATCACCGCCGGCATCCTGGCTTGCGGCCTGCATCACCTGCCGCCCGGACAGAATGCCTTGCTTTTGGACATCGGAACTAACGGCGAAATCGTTCTTGCCAGCCCGAACGGGCTGATTGCCTGCTCGACAGCCGCGGGACCGGCATTCGAAGGCGCCAATATCCTCTGCGGTATGGGCGGAGTTCAGGGAGCGATCGATTCTATGGCTTGTCGGGAAGGTGATCTGGTCTACACCACAGTCGGTGAAAGCAACGGCAACGGAAAAGACAACGGCCAAAGCATCCGTCCTCTGGGCATCTGCGGTTCCGGCCTGGTGGCGGCGGTGGCGGTGCTGCTGGATTGTGGCCTGATCGACGAGACGGGAAGGATCACAGATGAACCGGCAAACCTTCCGGCCAGCTTGCGGCAACGCTTGATCCAATACCAGGAACAGGCGGCTATCCTGTTGGTTCCCCGTGAGATTAGCGCGACAGGTCATCCTATCATCTTAACACAAAAAGACATCCGCGAACTGCAAAACGCGAAAGCGGCGATTGCGGCCGGAATTTCTCTGCTGATTCAGCAAGCAGGACTGCGGCCGGATCAAATCGACCGGACTTATATCGCCGGCGGCTTTGGCAATTACCTGGATGCCGCACACGCTTTCCGGATCGGTCTGCTGCCGCGTGAACTGCGCGGCAGCACCCGGGCGGCGGGAAATACCGCAGGAATGGGTGCGATCCTGTGTCTGCTCGACCACACGGCTTTGGCTGAAGCGGAAAGCATCGCCCGCAGCGTTGGGTATTTTGAGCTGTCCGGCGACAAGCGTTTCACCGATCTCTATATTGAGGCGATGATGTTCCCGGAAACCGACGATTGATCGATGCGGCAGGGCTTAGATATGGCGGAAGATAAAATTCAGGGACAAAAAAGGCGTCTGCGTGAAGACATGCTGCACCGCCGGGACAGCCTTTCCCCGGAGGAATGCGCCTGGGCCTCGACCGGCCTGAGGCTGCAGCTGCTTGATCTGTTAACCCGTCTGGGCTGGCGGGGCAGGAGATTAAGCCTTGGCGTCTATGCGGCGATCCGTAGCGAACTTGATCTTGCACCAATCTGGCTCGACCTGAAGGCTTGGCCGGCGGATTTATATTTTCCCGCGGTGAACGGGCGCGGTGACAGCGCCAGATTGATATTCGGCTGCCTGCCGCCAGATCTGATGCCGGCGGAATTTTTATCGCCCGGAAATTTTGGTGTTCCGGAGCCGCCGCTGTCAGCCAGGCTGGAGGCGTTGCCGGTTTTTGACGCTGTCCTCATGCCGGGTCTGGCTTTTGATCGGGAAGGAAACCGTCTGGGCTGGGGTCGCGCCTTCTATGACCGCATGCTGGCAGCCCTGCCTGAACAGCCGGTTCTGGTCGGTATCGGCTATGCGTTTCAGATTCTGCCGGAACGACTGCCAACCGTAGCCCACGACCGGAAAGTCGACTGGCTGGTTACTCCGCAAACCTGCATAAAAACCGGACATCCATGAGCTTCACTTTCTCTGCGCAGATCCCTTACACCAGATCCAGGCGCCGTATAGGCTGCCGAGTGTTTATTGCGGAAAATCTACTTGCATTTTCCTGATTATGGTAAAATAGGTAGAGAAGAAAACAGGAATGCGAGGTGAAACGTAATGAACCTGACTGTGCTCGGCCTCTCTGGCGGCTTCCCGGCTGTCGGAGGCGCGACTTCCGGCTACCTGCTGGAACTGAACGGCCGGCATATCCTGATCGACTGCGGCAGCGGCGTCCTGTCCAACTTATTTCGCTTCATCCGCCTGGAGCAGCTGGATGCGATTATCCTGACCCACCTGCATTATGACCACATCAGCGATATGCAGGTTTTAAAATATGCCATTGACCTGACCCGGAAAACGGGCCTGGACATGCCGGCCATCCCGGTCATTGCGCCGGGGACACCGGAAAATATCGCCGCCGGCCTGCAAAGCGACGGCAACCTGATCATCGGCCAGATCAATGCCAATTCCGAGATCAGCATGTTTGGCGCCACCGTGCGCTTCCTGCCGATGGAACATCCTGTGGAGACCTATGGAATCACCGTGGAATTCGCCGGCCGCAAATTAGCGTATACCGCAGACAGCGTGCCGTGCACCAATCTTCCTCCGCTGCTTCAGGACGCCGACCTGGCCTTGATGGATGCGGGCACTCTGGAACGGTTGCGCAAACCGATCATGATACACCTGACGGCAGCCGAGTGTGCGATCCTGGCCCGGGCCTGCCGGGTCCGCCGCCTGCTGCTGACCCATCTCCTGCCGCTCCTGGACCCGGCGGAAATACTGGCAGAAGCGGCAGCGCAGGATCCCGGCGCCGAATTGGCCCGTTTGCTCGCAACCTATGAAGTGTGAAGGCCGGGCTGGAACAGCTCTCCATTCGCAATTTAAGGAAGGAAATAAATGCTGACTGATTATCAATGGGTGAAGCTCCTGGACAGCGAAAGGGCTGTGAGGTCTTTCCTGCAAGGGACAAGCGAATCGCCGGTCGGCCTGGAAAGTCATTCTGGCCGGGGTTATCGGCTTTATCAGATTACTGCTGCCTTCAGGCCGCTCTATCTTGGCGAATTTGAGGCTGCCGGTAAAATATTATCTCAGCTGGACGAGCAGGCGCAGAAGATGCTGTGTTACGAATTGGCCGCCTTTTGGTATGAAGCCGAAACAGAAGATCCGCGCCGTTGCTGGCAAAAGCTGGGGCAATGGATTGTCAGGCGCCAGAACGAGTCTGCCAACGACCGGATCAACCGACTGTTCCGGCCGGTTGCGGCTCTGGATCGCCGCCTGGCTTTGCGGTGGGCTCCGGCTTTGCGCTATTACCTGGCTACCTTGTTTGTTGACTGGTCCCCGGAGATTCTCGATGCCATGACCCAGGATCGCCAGATCGCCTTAAGCAGAGGCGCCGATCCGCTGATTCTGGTGCGGATCGATTACCTGATGCAGCTTGCCCGAGGCAGGCAGCAGAAGTCAGTTCCGCAAATTATCGAAACTGCGCGGTCCTGGCAGGAATTATGCCGGAGAAACCCGGAATATGGCAGCGGCAACGAGTTCCTGCTGGAAGCGGCCGTTGCCCTGGAATACGACGAGCGTTTCAAGGAGGCGCTGGAATGGCTTGAACAAGGTTTGCAGGACGAACCCGACCAATATGAGCTGCTGGCGGTTAAAGCGCGCATTCTCAAACGGATCGGCGACGCCGGCGGCAGCCTGGCTGTATGCGACCGGCTGATTTTGCTGATGCCGGACGACTACACTGGCTATTGCCTGCGCTCCAATACCTTTTTCATACTCGGCCGTTATGACAAGGCGATGTCGGATGCCCGCAAAGCCTGCGAAATCGCCCCGGATAACCCAAACAGCTACATGGCCCGGGCATTTGTCCAGATGCAGCTGGAGCATTATGAAGAAGCCCTGCAGGATTTTGAGATGACCTTAAAATATGATCCGCGGCGATATGACGCTTTACGCGGCCAGGGCAAATGCCTCTCGATGCTGGGGCGCGATTATGAAGCCCTGGCCAGTTTCAATGCTTTACGCCGGGAATACCCCGAAGATCCGGATCTTTACTATGAATTGGCCGACGTTCTGTTTTCGGCCGGCTATCTGGACGACTGCCAGGAAGTCTGCCGGAAATGCCTGGAACTTGATCCGGCTTATGTCAGCGCTTATGTCATCCTGGGCATGGTTGCCCTGCGCAAGAATAACGATGAAAAGGCGCATCATTTATTGAATAAAGCTGTCGATCTGGAACCGGACAATCCGTTTGCCCTGAACGAGCTATCCTATATGGTCCATCTGGACGGTGACGACGACCGGGCGCTGGAACTGGTTGACCGGGCGCTGGCAGAATCTCCGGAATATGCCGATGCGCTGTGCAACAAAGGCGTGATTCTTTATTTCCGCAGCGAATTTGATGAAGCGGCCACCCTGTTTGACCAGACGATAAAAGTCGCGCCGGATCACGTGGCGGCATGGGTTGGCAAGGGCAACACCCTGACCCAGCTCTGCGAATTTGACGACGCGTTGCGCAGCTTTGACCAGGCTTT
>DOFA01000178.1 GCA_003532195.1 Clostridiales bacterium | reverse complement strand
GTCCTTGACAAAGGGTACACTTTATTTTTCGCCTTATCCTTTTTTCGCCTTATCCTTTTTTCGACTTTTCCATTTTCCGCATAAACAGATCAGATTCATAATGTTATAATAAGGGAGAACGCATTTGACACTGCCTGCTGCTGTTACCCGGCAGCATCGAGCCGGAGGTTGCCCCATGTCGCTGTTAAATCTGATCTGCCCGCATTGCGGAGGCGCTTTTGAACTGGACAAGGACCGGGCATTGCAACCGTTTTTAACCTGTCCTTATTGCGGCAACCGCTCTTTGATGCAAAAAAGCGAAGATTCCATTCGCTTGCGCGGCATTATCTCCAGCCGGTCTCAGCCTGCGGAAGCGGCAGCGGCGATTCAGATGGATAAACCAGATCAGCCGGCGCGGATGGACCAGCCGGCACAGCAGCTTGCAGCGGGTTCTCCCGTTCTGGCGGCAGTAGGGTCATTGGCGGCAGGTTTGCCGGAAACAGCCGGTCAAACGGAAGCCGAAACTTTATCGTCGGCAGAAAAACACCGTGGCTGGTCCCTGGAGGATATTATCGCCGAAACTCAGGCGAACGCTCCGCCCTTGATCGTCCAGCCAGAGCAGCCAGCTGCCGCAGCGCCGCTGCCGTCTCCGGCGGCGCCGGCGGTACCATCGAAGCAGGCACCGGCGGTACCATCGCTGCAGACACCGGTTACGACACCGGAAAAGAGACCTTCCGAACAAAAACCGCCGGAGCAAAAGCCGCCGGAACAAAAACTGCCCGAGCAAAAGCCGCCGGAATCTATGCAGCCAGAGCAGAAACCGCTTGAAAAGAAATCAGTTGTTGCCACATTGCCTGATTTTGACCAATTATGCTCACAAGCCGAAGATGCCGCCGCCCGCCATGATATGCCGCTTTTCAACGCATACAGCCGCCAGGCGGTCGACCGCCGACCCACTCATCCGCGTATGTATGCCTTGCGGGCGGTGCTGACTGAAGAGGCGGACGGATTTGCCCGCGCCACCTGGACCAGTCCGACCTGGGAACTGCTGTCGCCCCTGCGTAAACAAGCTGTCATCGCCCAGCAATTGTACAATCTGAACACCGCCTTAAAATTCAGCCGTGCCGACCAACAGCAGGACCTGATCAACAAGATCGCCTGGCAATTAGTCCGGCAGGTCATCGAGTTTTTTACAGAACAAGCCGAAATTCGCTGCAGCCGCAGGCCGTTCCTGAAGAAGTTCAAAGGTCGCTATCACCGCGCGGACCTGCTTGCGAGCCCGTTCTTGCTGGAAGCTTTCGGCATGATCGACAAGCGAACCTGCCCTTTGGGCTGGCAAGGGCTGCTGGGCGCGATCCGGATTGAAATCAACAACCAGGCGCCCAAGCGGATCGCCCGCCGTTTGCGGCATTTGTAACCATTCAGGCTCCGGACGGTCTCTGGCCGGACAGCATGATATCTGCTTTATGCATGCGTTTGTACCAGACCGGGCAGATGCTGCGAAAACTCTGATAATCTTTTAGAAAAACCTGCAGCTTATTTCCTTCCGCTTCCGGATTTTGACGCCAGTCTGTCCCGGCAAGCTGCTCCATCAAATCCAAAGCCCCATAAAACCGCAGCATTTGCAACTCTTGATCGTTAATCCGAAAAGTAAAATAGCAGTCCAGGATGCCAATAGCGCACGGCAAGCTGATATGCCGGATTTGAGTCAGAACCGTAGCCAGATCCGCCAGCGGGTCGCCATATTGCCAGTTCTCAAAATCAATCATGCTCAGGCTGTTCTCATAAGATAAAATCAGATTGTCCGTCTGGAACCCGCCATGCAGCAATTGCTGCGGCCGTCCAGCCAGAAACTCCTGCCCGGCGTCGATCAACTCGAGAACTCGGCGCAGTTGGGCACACCTGGTCCATCCTGGGTCCAAACGGCTTTTCATCCGATTAATCCGGTCTGTCTGGAGCGATTTCCAATTATTTGGCCGCGGAGGTATCCGGCAATGGTGGACTTTTTTTAGACAGAGACCGGCATCGACCCCCAGAGAATACTGCTTGTGCTTTTCCAGGCTCTGCAGCTCACGCGTGCCCGGCCGCCCATAAATCCAGCGGGTTTGCAGATACAAAGCGCTGCCCTGATTGCAAAAGCCAAAATTAACCGGCTCCGGAACCGGGGCGCCGGCTTCATGGACCTTGGACAAATAGTAGAATTCATTCTTCTTGCGATCATATTGAGAGCAATCAGCGACATGCAGCAAGAATCGCTGATGCTCACAGTTTTTTACGTAATATTTCCGATCCGGCGAATCGCCATCGGCAATCTCGGTCAGCTTAATCCAGGAATCCGATCCGGGAACATCGCGAAAGTCATAATGATCCGAGTACAGCAAGTTGTTTTCCATTTTGTCATTCCCCCCTGCTGATTGATAGACTGCCGGACTATCCCCAGGTCGTTTTGGTGGCAATCCGGTACGATCCGGCCATCTGCCTGACTCCAACAGACTCCGCAGCAAAGCCAGATCAGTTTCCGCTGCCTTCTGCAGGTCATTATATTCCCGCCTACGCAGGCGTTAGCTTTGCATTATCATTCATTTATATTAAACCCCTGTATATTATGAACCGCATTGATGCTTTTGTAAAAACAATATATTTATATTACTGCTGATATATATGCAATAAATATTCATGTCGCAAAACGTATCAACATTCTATATGTTTTATATAAAAGCAATCGATTTTCAAATTATATGGTATTATATTACTAGTGTATTATATAGATTCTTCATTAATCCAATGCTTGACAGACCCCAGTCCGACCGGTATAATACCTAATGCGCATCAATTGCGGGTGTAGTTCAATGGCAGAACTTCAGCTTCCCAAGCTGACCGCGAGGGTTCGATTCCCTTCACCCGCTCCAAATATAGTGGGCCTATAGCTCAGCTGGTTAGAGCGCACGCCTGAT
>DOFA01000005.1 GCA_003532195.1 Clostridiales bacterium | reverse complement strand
CGTCATCGGCTCCTGCACCAATGGCCGCCTCGAGGATATGCGTCTGGCCGCCCAATACCTGAAAGGCCGCCGGGTTGCCCATGGGCTTCGCCTGATCATCCTGCCGGGATCGCAGAGAGTCTGGCGGGAATGCCTGCGGGAGGGTCTTTTCGAAGTTTTTGCCGATGCCGGCGCCGTCATCAGCGCACCGACATGCGGCCCTTGCCTGGGCGGCCATATGGGCATCCTCGCCCAAGGGGAACGCTGCGTTTCGACAACCAACCGCAACTTCGTCGGCCGCATGGGCCACCCCAAATCAGAGGTCTATCTGGCCGGTGTTCCGGTGGCCTGCGCCTCGGCGGTTCTCGGCTGCATCGCCGGCCCGCGGGACTTGCCGCCGGTCAGGGAATAACAAGCTAAAGGGAATAACAGGCTTATCAGTATGCCAAGGAGGTCCGATACATGAATGCCCGGGGAAAAGCTTTTAAATATGGCGCCAATGTCGACACGGATGTGATCATCCCTGCCCGTTATCTGAATACCGCCGATCCTGCCGAACTGGCCAGGCATTGCCTGGAAGACCTGGACCGGACTTTTATCGAAAGGGTCCGCCCAGGCGATGTCATCGTCGCCGGATCCAATTTTGGCTGCGGATCCTCGCGCGAACATGCGCCGGTCGCCATCAAGGCTTGCGGCGTCAGCTGTGTCATCGCACCCAGCTTCGCCCGGATTTTTTACCGCAACGCCATCAATATGGGGCTGCCGATCCTGGAATGCGCCGAGGCCAGCGCGGAGGTTGCCGACGGCGATGAACTGGCCGTGGATTTTTCCACGGGCGTCATCCGGGACCTGACGACAGGGCGCAGCTATCAGGCTGAACCTTTCCCGGAATTTATCCGGAAAATCATTGCCGCCGACGGTCTGGTCGGCTATATAGCTTTAAAGAACCGTTAAAAGGAGCGCGAAGATATGGCGAAATATAAGATTGCAGTCATTCCCGGCGACGGGATCGGCCCCGAGGTTACCAATGCCACCCGGACTGTCCTCGACGCGGTGGCGGCCCGTTTCCGCCATGAATTTGTCTATGAAGAGCTGCTGGCCGGCGGCATTGCCATCGATGCGACCGGCGAACCGCTGCCTGTCGCGACGGTTGCCTCCTGCCGCAACAGTGACGCTGTTATGCTGGGAGCGGTCGGCGGACCCCAATGGGATACTTTGCCAGGCGAATGCCGCCCGGAACGGGCACTGCTCGGGTTGCGATCGGCATTGGGCCTTTACGCCAACCTGCGTCCGGCAGTCCTGCATCCGGCGCTGGCTTCCGCCTGTCCGCTGCATCCGTCGATAGCCGCCCGCGGCATCGACATCCTCTTTGTCCGTGAATTGACCGGCGGTTTGTATTTTGGCGCCCGCGGCCGGCGTGACGGGGCAAACGGCCCGGAGGCGTTCGACACGGAGAGCTACAGCGTCATGGAGGTGGAGCGGATCGCCCGGATGGCCTTTGAACTGGCCGGCAGCCGCAGGAAACATCTGACCAGCGTTGACAAAGCCAATGTCCTCGAGAGCTCCAGGCTCTGGCGCGAGACGGTCTTGCGGATCGCCGCGGAATTCCCGGATGTCCGGCTGGACCATTTGTATGTGGACAACGCCTCAATGCAGCTGATCCGGCAGCCGGATTCATTCGATGTCCTGGTCACCAGCAATATGTTCGGCGATATCCTTTCCGACGAAGCGGCCATGATCACCGGATCGATCGGCATGCTGCCGTCCGCTTCGCTGGGGCGCCCGGGCACTCCTGGCCTGTACGAACCGATCCATGGCTCGGCGCCCGACATTGCCGGCCAGAACAAAGCCAATCCGCTGGCGGCGATCCTGTCCGCGGCGATGCTGCTGCGGCTTTCCCTGCGCCTGCCTGTGGAAGCGGCCGCCATTGAGCAGGCGGTCGCCCGGGTGCTCGCTGCCGGTTACCGGACAGCTGATATTTTCGAAAAAGACAAGGCCGGCGCTGCCGGTAAGCCGGTCGGCACCGAGGCGATGAGCCTTCAGGTTGCCGCTGCCGTCAAGGAAGGATGATGATTAAGATGACGACCCTGCGCAGTGACGCGATGAAGAAGACCCCCGGCCGGGCTGCCCACCGGTCCTTGCTGTATGCGCTCGGACTGACCGAGGAAGAGATGGAAAAGCCATTTATCGGCGTTATCAATTCATTCAACGAAGTCGTACCCGGCCATATCCATCTGCGGTCCCTGAACGACGCAGTCAAAGAAGGCATCCGCAGCGCCGGAGGCGTACCATTTGAGTTTCCGGCCATTGCTGTCTGTGACGGCATTGCCATGAACCATACCGGCATGAAGTACTCTCTGATGAGCCGTGACCTCATCGCGGACAGCTGCGAACTGATGCTGACAGCGCACGCATTCGATGCCGTCGTCTTTATCCCCAGCTGTGACAAGGTTGTGCCGGGCATGCTGATGGCGGCCGCCCGGATGAACATTCCCAGCATCTTTGTCAGCGGCGGACCAATGCTGCCGGGACAGCATAATGGCAATCGCATCGGCCTGAGCAACATGTTTGAAGCTGTCGGCGCACATGCGGCCGGCAAGATGGATGAAGAAGAGCTTACCCGGATGGAATTGTCGGCTTGTCCGACCTGCGGCAGCTGTTCGGGCATGTACACAGCCAACACCATGAACTGCCTGACTGAAGCGCTGGGACTGTCGCTGCCCGGCAGCGGCACCATCCCTGCCGTCTATGCGGATCGTCGCCGGCTGGCCAGGCGGACTGGTG
>DOFA01000259.1 GCA_003532195.1 Clostridiales bacterium | reverse complement strand
CCTGAATTTGAGGTGTATGTGGGGGGCGAAGCCCCCCACATACACCTCAAATTCAGGTTTATTCCACCTCTGGCTGAGTAGTAACGATTCGAATTTTAAGTAGCTTCCAAGGCGCTTACAGTTGCCTTTCGCTTCAACCAAATCAAACCCGTCATGTCGGGGTTGTATTATAATGCACTACTTTTCCAGAGAGGATCGAAATCATTGAATACCCGGACCAAACTTATTTATAATCCAGCCGCCGGAAAGGGCGCTGCCGAGAAGAATTATCCTAAAGTACAGGCAGCCCTGGCGCAGTATGGCCTGGAATACGATGTAACCTTCACCGAAGGGCCGGGGCACGGGCAGGAATTGGCCCGCAAGGCCGCCGAAGACGGCTATGATCTGGTCATTGCCGCCGGCGGTGACGGCACGGTCAATGAGGTGATCAATGGCCTGCTCGACGGCCAGCACCAAACACCGCTGGCGATCCTGCCTGCCGGCACTGCCAATGACTTTGCTTTTTCCCTGAAAATTCCCCGCGATACCGCAAGATACTGTGCGATGATCCGCAAATTCCGCATCCTGCCCGTCGACGCCGGCCGCGCCGGCACAGCCTGCTTTCACAATGTCGCCGCCGGCGGCATGCTGACCGATGTCGCGTATAAGGTTCCGTCCGACATCAAAACGGTACTTGGCAGGATGGCCTACATATTGAGCGGCGCCATTGATCTGCCGGCGCAGCTTTGCCGTTCGATCCCGATTTCAATCCGTTCGGAAGAAAAGAATATCGACGATGATATCTTGCTGTTTATCGTATCCAACACCCAGAGCGTCGGGGGTTTCCGCCGCCTGGCGCCCCGGGCGTCGGTCAGCGATGGGCTGCTGGATGTTCTGGTGATACACCGGCAGGGTATATTCGACCTTTTGCCGCTGCTGGTCCAGATGGTCAACGGCGAGCATCTGAACAACAGCCGCGTCAGTTATTTTCAAACCAAACGGCTGGAGATTTCCAGCCGTGAAAAAAATCCGGTCAAACTCGATCTGGACGGGGAAGAAGGCGCCGGGCTACCGGCGGTGATTTCCGCGATCCCGGCGGCGATCCGTCTGCTGGTTCCCTGAACCAGACGCTTTTCCAGACATTCAGGCGCCTGGATCAGGTTTGATTCTGTTCCAGATCCAGATAATCTTGATAAAGCTTGTCCAGTTCCGCGAGAACTTCCGTGTAGCGATGGTAGGCCGATCCGTCAGCTGCCGTGGCGAAGCTTCCCTCGAGAGCGGTTTTTTCGGCTTCCATTCCGGAAATCTGCTTCTCCAGCTGCCGGATTTTTTCTTTGCGCAGAGCCGTTTCCCGGCGTTCCTGCGCCCGGTTCAGAACCGGAGCTGTTTTGATGGCAGATGAATCCGCAATTTCAAACCGAACGCCGGCCTCTATCTGGTTTTCGCCGGCAGGAGAAGCGGTTTCCCAGTTCCGGGCCGCTTGCCGGTAATCGGTAAAACTCGCAAAGGGCAGAACGGCGTCGCCCAGAAAACCAAGGACCTGATGACAGCAGCGATCGATGAAATAACGGTCGTGGCTGACTGCGAGGATGGCGCCCGAAAAATCAGCCAGGGCTTGTTCGAGTATCTCCCGGGAATAGATGTCCAGGTGATTGGTCGGTTCATCCAGAAACAGGATGTCCGGCCGCTCCAGCAGCAGGCAGGCCAGGTAAAGCCGTGAACGCTCGCCGCCGCTGAGCACTTGAATGGCCTTGAAGACGTCGACGTCGCGAAAGCCATAGCGGGCCAGCAAGGTGCGCGCCTGTCCTTCTTCCAGATCCTGCCGGCTGAGGATTTCGTCGAGCAGGGTCCGGTTTTCATCCGGAAAATCGACGTGCTGGCCCATATGCCCATAGACGGCCTGGTCCGCCAGCCGGATCTGACCGGAAAAACCATCGATCTTGCCCAGCAGCAAAGCCAGAAGGGTCGACTTGCCGCAGCCGTTCGGCCCGCACAGGCAGACTTTCAAACCGCCGCGCAGCATCAGGGAAACATTCTGGAAAAGCGGCCGGGCATCGAAACCGTAAGTCAGATCCTGGGCGGACAGGAGGATTTTCTCCGGATCACCCTCGATCTGGCCGGGCAGGAAACTGAAGTTCAGGCGCTGGCTTTGCCGATGGGCTTGATCCCGGATGCTGTTCAACTGGCTGGACATGCGGGCAACTACCTTCTCGCGGGCATGATAGGCTGACATCTTACGGTGGGACAGCATGGTCTGGGTGACTTCGCGCTGACGGTCCAGTTCCCGGGATACCTTGCGGATTTCGCGGCCCAGGGTCAGGTCTTCAGCCGCCTGGATTTCCCGGAAATGCGTGTAGTTGCCCGGCCGTACGGTCAGGCGGCCTTCGCTGAGTTCGGCGACAGCGGTTGCTGTGCGGTCGATAAAAACCCGGTCATGCGAAATCAAAAGCACGGAACCTTTGAAGCGGATGAGGAAATCTTCCAGCCACTCCATGGCGGCCAGGTCCATATGATTGGTCGGTTCATCGAGCAGCAGCAAGTCAGGCGATTTGAGCAGCAGGCGCGCCAGAGCCACCCGCATCCGTTCGCCGCCGGAAAGCGTGGCCAGAGGCCGGCAAAGTATATCGCCAGCTAATCCCAGGCCGGAAAGCGTTTCTTGCATCCGGCGCGTAAAGTCATACCCGCCCATCGCCTCATAGCGGGCAGTCAGCTGGCTATAGCGATGCAGCAGTTCGCGCTGGTCAGCTCCGGCCGCGCCGGACATCCGGCTTTCCAGCTGACGCAGCTGGCCTTCAAGGTCTTCCAGCTCGCGGCTGGCCAGAGGGGTGTCGGTCATGCTGTCCGTGTCTTCAAAGTGCTGCGATAAATAACCCGGGATGACGCTGGCGGGCAAAATTATGCTGCCGGAATCCGGATTTTCGGCGCCGGTGATCAGGCGCAGCAAGGTCGTTTTGCCGGCGCCGTTATTGCCAATCAGGGCCAGACGCTCGCCACGGTCAAGGCGCAAGGAAATCCGGTCGAGAATGACGCGGCCGAAATAAGTTTTGCTGACCTGATTGACAGTCAGTAGGCTCAAAGGTATCCCTCCGGATCAACAACGGTTCAGCATCTTGCCCCGTCAGCCGTTTGCTCGAAAACAGGCCGGACTTGCCAAATACAGGGGCAAAATGCGCCGTCAGTATAGCATAATCAGGTCTAAACCGCCAGTTAGAGCATAAAGTGTGAAGAAAAACGAGGCAGATCGACCTTGTTGAAATAACCGGCAGCGAGTATTCTAGATACAGTATCCGGAATGGACATTCAACTGATTTTCTTATATTCGAGAAACGAGGTGAAATCATGAACAATCGCCGGATTGAAATTTTGGACACAACTTTACGGGATGGCGCCCAGGCCGAAGGGGTGTCGTTCTCGGTCAACGACAAATTCCAGATTCTTGAATCACTGGTTTCACTGGGCATTCATTATATTGAAGCCGGCAATCCGGGATCCAACCCCAAAGACCGGGAGTTTTACGTCCGGTATGGCGAAAAGCGGCTGGAGATGGGGGCAAGCGTTCTTGCGGCATTTGGCAGCACCCGGCGCAAGGGCATGGCGGTTGATGAGGATTCCGGCATCCAGGACCTGCTTCAGTCAGGGGCAGCCACGGTCGTCATCGTCGGCAAAACCTGGGATGTCGAAGTCCGGGATAATCTGCGCTGCCCGCTGAAGGAAAACCTGACCATGATCCGGGAAACGGTCGCCTACCTGAAAGCCCAGGGACGGGAAGTCATTTTCGATGCCGAGCATTATTTTGAGGCCGCCCGTGCGAACAGCGAATATGCGTTGAATTGCCTGCAGGCCGCCGACGAAGGCGGCGCGGCGGTCATTTGCCTGTGCGACACCAACGGCGCTTCCATCCCCGAAGAAATCATCCAGCGGACGCAAGAAGCGATCGCTTGCCTGCCCGATGCCCGGATTGGCATCCACTGCCATAATGACAGCGGCCTGGCCGTAGCGAATACGATTGCCGCCGTCCTGGCCGGCGCCTGCCATGTCCAGGGCACTTTGAACGGGATCGGCGAGCGCTGCGGCAACACCAACCTGGCCACCCTGATTCCCAACCTGCAGCTGAAATACGGGATCGGCTGCATACCTGAAGACCGGCTGTATCTGCTGACACCGGTTGCCCGAAGGATGGCCGAGATAGCCAATATTGTCCTGCCCGGCGGCGAACCGTATGTCGGGGCTTCGGCCTTTACCCACAAAGCCGGCATGCATGTCGATGGAGTCAAGAAAAATCCCCGGACCTTTGAACATGTCGCCCCGGAATCAGTCGGCAACAGCAGGCGCTTCCTGCTCTCGGAGATATCTGGCCGCTCGGCCGCCCTCGATGTGATCCGCCGGATCCGTCCGGACATCGACAAGGACGCCCCGGAGGTCGGCCGCGTCCTGCATAAGCTCAAGGAGATGGAACATCAGGGCTATCATTTCGAGGGCGCCGACGCGTCGCAGGAACTGCTGGTTTGCAAGGAACTCGGCCTCTACAAGCCGTTCTTCAATCTGGAGAAAATGCGGATCAGCAGCGAACAGCCGCGCACCGGCAGTTTCAGCGCCTATACCTACATCAAGATCCTGGTCGACGGCGTCGACGAGGTGACGGCCGCGGAAGGTGAAGGACCGGTCAACGCGATGGATCGCGCCCTGAAGAAAGCCATGGAGGTTTTCTATCCGGAACTGACCCAGGTCCGCCTGACCGACTTCAAAGTCCGCGTTCTCAACGCTGAAGCCACCGCGTCCCAGGTCCGGACCCTGATCGAATCCACCGACGGACGGACCGTCTGGCACACCATCGGCGTCTCAACGGATATTCTCGAAGCTTCCTGGCTGGCGCTGGTTGATTCGCTGGAATATAAGCTGATGCGTAAAATACTAGGCTGGGAGGAATAACACATGCCCATGACCATGACCCAGAAAATCCTGGCTGCCCATGCCGGACTGCCGGAAGTGCAGCCCGGGCAGCTGATCGAGGCCAACCTGGACCTGGTGCTCGGCAATGACGTCACAGCGCCGCCGGCGATCGGCATTTTCCGGGAAACCGGCGCAACCCAGGTCTTTAACCGGGATAAAGTTGTACTGGTCCCCGATCATTTTACGCCGAACAAAGACATCAAATCGGCTGAGAATTGCGCTCAGATGCGTCAGTTTGCCCGCCAGGCCGGCTTAACGCATTATTATGAGCTGGGCGAGCCCGGCATGGGCGTCGAGCATGTCATCCTGCCGGAAAACGG
>DOFA01000175.1:3202-3496 GCA_003532195.1 Clostridiales bacterium | reverse complement strand
ACCGGCCGGTTGACGATGTTCTGGCGCGGCCGGTAATAATACTGCGGATCGTCATGGCTGATCTCTTTTTTATAATCCCGAAGGGCGACCAGGTCAAAATTAGCCGTCGTGATCTTGAACGTCGGATAGCCGAGATTGCGCGAGATCGACAGCGCCTTGAGAAAAACCTCCGGCCCGATCACGCTGGACCCGAAATTGAGAAAAGCGCCGCCGTCAAGCCGGGAAACTGAAACGCACATCTTCTTGAAATCAATGCCGCTGGTACCGCCAATGGCCGCGAAATCAGCCGTGGGG
>DOFA01000175.1:0-3159 GCA_003532195.1 Clostridiales bacterium | reverse complement strand
TATCGGTGCCGAGGGCGATGTGGCAGGTCGCCTGGGCACGGTTCCGGAAGGCCTGCCAGATGACGCCGTATTCTTTGAACGGAAACAGCTCCGGGTGCCGGTCGATATAAACCGCGAGGCTTTCGCCGTAGCCCAGTCCGGCCGCCCAGCCCTCCCGGATCGCCCGGTTCATGTGCAGCCCGGTCTCTTCCCACATGCCGAAGGAGCCGTCCTCGATCGCCGTCGGCACATCCTCCGACGTGCCGCCGATCATGGCCAGCTCAAAATCGTGGATACTGACGGCGCCGTTGCCGGAGATATGGGTGATCCAACCCTCCCGGATCAGCTCGATGAGATACCGGGAAAGGCCGTTCTTGATCACATGGGCGCCCAGGGACCAGATGATCGGTCTGCCCTGGCGGCGGGCCTCGGCCAGCCGTCCGACCAGCGCTTCCAAATCTGGATGGCTCCACGCCGGCGCCTCTGTCGACGCTCCGGCCGCCTTTGCCGCCGCCGGATCAGCCAGGTTTTCCAGGGTGACCAGGTTATGCCGGTCTTTCAAGGAAAAGGTCCTGATGCCGGCAAAATTGATCTGGTCTTCATACTTTTTTGTTTCTGCCATCGGGTCCTCCGTTTTCAGATGCGGCAATCAAGCCAGCTTCAGCCAGTCCAGGATTTCCCGGATAGCCAGGAAATCTCCTGTGATCGCCTGGGCGCCGGCTGCCAGAAGTCGTTCCCTTTTGACGGGATTGACGCCGGACCGCAGATCTTCATCGCTGGCCACCCCCAAAGCGGCCGCGCCGACTTCCCGGGCGATGGCCATTTCGACTTTGCCGTCGCCGATAACCGCCAGTTCTTCACCTTTAAGGCCGCCGTCCCGCAAAAGGCGGTGAATGACCCACTCCTTGCTGCAGCGGGCCTGGCCTGGCGGCGCTCCGGCAATTTCCTTAAAAAATCTGTCCAGACCGAGGATTTTGGCTTCTGCAGCCACATCTTCCTGGTCCGTGCCACTGACTACATACAAGGTTACCTTCTTCGCGCGCAGGGCTTCCAAAAACGGGCGGCTGCCCGCGATCTGATACGCGGCGGCTGATTTCTCCCCGTGCAGAACTGAACCGCGGCGCAAGGACACATTCTGCATCAGGCGGCGATTATATTCGGCTTTATAAACCCAGGGATCCTGGGGCGCCAGCCCGGCAGCCCGGACTTGCTCCGCCAGCCATTGCATCTGGAAAATAGTCTGGATGCCGGCGGATTCGCCGATATACCGCATGACCCTGCCGCTGACCGCTTCCGCGGCTGCGTCGTCCGACTCCCGGCCGGCGCCCAGGGTCTCGATCATAAAAGCGGACATGAACGACTCCCAGCCGCAACGCAAGGTTGACAAAGTGCCGTCGAAGTCAAACACCAGGGATTTCGGCGGTGCTTTAATCGTTCCGGCAGGGCAAAAAATCTCGAGCATGAACCGGCCTCTTTCCCGCTGCAGCTGGCAGCCGCAGGTTGATAAGCCCATTATAATGTTAAACGAATTAACATGTCAAGGGCTAGATCAGTCAGAGCTCTGCCGTCGGAGCTTTCGCTCAAAATTAAACCGGTTTGCCTGCGACTAAGGTGCGGGAATAACTTGTGTCATCATGGAGCATTTCAACCTGGGGAATCCCGAATTCCTCGATCAGTGCCTGCCAGCGGGCGGGCATGTCCTCGTCATAATCGACCGGCAGGAAACCGGCCCGCAGATAGCTCTTGATCGCCGGTTTCCGGAAATCGTCGGTCGTCAGGTAAACATACTCGCAGGGATACTCGCAAAGGCGCTTGAGCGCCAGGCTGTTCATGAAATTGCCGATTCCCAGGCCTCTTACCTTCGTTTTGGCAGCCACCATGTGGATGTACCCCTTATTTTCCGCCGGATGATAGATCGCGGTAATCGTGGCCACATATTCCTCTCCCCGCACAATGAAAAACACATCCCGCTCCGCAACCGCGTCCGGATAGTTGGTGATCGATTTATCAAAAACATCCGGATCCTGTTCTGGTTTACCGTCAAGCCAGATATCCGCAAAGCGCTCTTTGTCTTCGGGAAAGCGGTATTGCGTCACAGAAAAACCTTCCGGCAGGGAAAACTCTTCGACCGGCTGCCGCCGCCAATACATTTTCAGCTGTTTCATGGCTGCTCCCCCTCCATCACAGGCGAATAATCTGATCCTTCAGGTCCTTGGCCCGGCGGAAATCCGGAACGTCGATGGCCCGGCCTTTGTTCATGACCGATAGTTCCGAAAGCAGGCCGACCGCCGTCCATTCGCAGGCCTGATAAACATCGATGTCCGGAGGGGTCCCGGTCTTGATCGCATTCACGAAATCCTCAACCAGGAAAAAGTCGCCGCCGCCGTGGCCCGCTTCGCTCTGCTCCTTTGAGGCCTTCCGGTAACGTTCGGGCAGATATTCGCTGAAGTCCATCAGATTCCGCCAGCTCCCGCTTGAAGCTTCGCCCTCCATCGCATCAAACCAGACGAGGTGCTTGCCTCCATGATCCCGGGCGCTCTCGAAGGCGCCTTTCGTCCCTTGCAGCTGATAGCCGGTCATATTGTGCGGACGGGGTGACATGCAGTCGACCCGGATGCGGACGAGTTTGCCGCTCGCCAGCTGGCACAGGGTGTCGGTGGTGTCGTCCTGACGCAGATAACCGTTTTCATGGTGTCCCGGGGAAAAGCAGCTGATCTGGGCCACCCGGTCGCCCGCAAACCACTGCATGACCGGTCCCAGAGAATGCGTCGGGTAGAAACTGCCCCGTTTCCCCAGCTGCCAGTAACGGCGCCAGGAATCCTTCCCGTCAGCATATTTGGCCAGTTCCCGGATATTATGCAAATATTCGCCGGATCCATAATAGACCTCGCCGAAAAGGCCCTTTTGCACCATGCCGCGCACAAGCTGGTTCATCGGCATGTAGCAGTAATTCTCCGCATACATGTAAGTCTTGCCGCTTTGCTCGACAGCCTCCTTCAGCCACCAGAGCTCATCCATCGTGACGCCTGCCGTCACCTCGCTCAGCACGTGCTTACCGGCCTCGAGTGCTGCGATGGCTTGCGGCACGTGACACTGCATCGGCGTACCGATGACCACGGCGTCGATATCCGCTGCCAGCATGTCTTCAAAAACGCGGAAAGTTTTCGGGATGCTAAATCT
>DOFA01000061.1 GCA_003532195.1 Clostridiales bacterium | reverse complement strand
GCGGAACGGCCGAGCCGGGCATGCCGTACGGCCGCCAGACAGTCCGCGCCTTGAATGCTTTTCTGGATATCGGCCGCCGGCTGGGCTTTACGGCCGTCAATCTGGATAACCGGGCCGGCTATGTGGAATATGGCCAGGGCCAGCGCCTGATCGCCGTCCTGGCCCATCTGGATGTCGTGCCGGCCGGTTCTGACTGGCAGACCGATCCTTATGATCCGGTCATAACCGAGGACCGGGTCATTGCCCGTGGCGCCGCCGATGACAAAGGCCCGCTCACAGCGGCTTTGTTCGCCCTCAAGGCGCTGGCCGACGAAGGATTCCGGCCTGATACGCGCATCCGGATCATCGCCGGTTTGGATGAGGAAAACGGCAGCAGCTGCATGGAGCATTATGTCCGGGTCGCCGAGATTCCGTCAGCCGGTTTTACCCCAGATGCCCACTTCCCGGTCATCAACGCCGAGAAAGGCCATATTTGGCTGGATCTGACCGTCAGCGGCGGCCAGGCGGCCGACGCGCCCCTGCGCCTGGTCGCGGCGCAGGCCGGCTTGCGCCCGAATATGGTTCCTGACAGCTGCAGCCTGACATTGGCCCGGCCGGACGGCAAGACAGAAGAGATGGTGATCCATGGCCGGCCGGCTCATGCCAGCACGCCCTGGAACGGCCGGAACGCGATCGCCCTGGCGATGGGCGATGTGGAGCGCCGGCTGGCGGCCGCCGGGACCAGCCACCCCTTTGTCACTTTTTTCAATCAGGCGATCGGCGATAGCTGGCGCGGCGAAGGGCTGGCAATTGCCGGCGAAGACGCCTCCGGCCCGCTGACGTTGAATGCCGGCCTGCTGGCCCTGAACGAGCGGGAAGCCCGCCTGACGGTCGATATCCGGTACCCGGTCACCTGGCCGCAGGATCGCCTGCTGACAGCCTTGCAGGGGCGCGCGGCCGACCTGGGCGCCAATCTGGAAATCCTCCGCTGGTCGGAGCCGCTCTATTACGACCCGGATTCCCCGCTGATCAGCAAGCTCTCTGAAGTCTACAGCCGCCTGACCGGGCTGGACGCCGCGCCGGTCGCCATCGGCGGCGGCACCTATGCCCGGACAATGCCGAATATCGTCGCTTTTGGACTATCCTTTCCCGGCGAGCAGGAAACTGCGCATCAGGCAGACGAATACATCCTGAAACAAACCTTGTTCGCGGGAGCGGCCATTTTCCGGCAGGCGCTGCGCCGGCTGGCCGAATAACGGAGGTTCGCCCATGTCCGCAGGTCCCGTCTTCCTGACCAGCCGCCTGCAGCTGCGCATCCTGGATGAGTCGGCCGCACCGGCCGTACTCAATTATTATCTGCGTAACCGGCAATTTCATCAGCCCTGGTTTGCCCAGCGCCCGGACAGCCTTTTTACCGAGCAGCAGCAAGCCAAGAACCTGGCTGCCGAACATGCCGATTTTCTGACAGGCCGGGCCGTGCCGTTCTGGCTGTCCCTGCGCTCGGATCCGGACCGGATTATCGGCCGTTTCGCTGCCACCAGCATCGTTCATGGTTGTTTTAACTCTGGTTTTACCGCCTGGCACCTCGACAAGGACCATCTGGGAACCGGACTGGCCCGCGAAGCCGGTCAGGCCGCCATCCCTCTTCTCTTCAGTGATTTCCGGCTGCACCGGCTGGAAGCCAATATCATGCCGGGCAATTTCCGGTCGATCAATCTGGCGGAAAACCTGGGATTCAGGTTGGAGGGCTTCGCGCCGCGTTATTTAAAAATCAACGGCCGCTGGGAAGATCACCTGCATTTCGTCCGGCTTTCCGACGATCCACCGGCCGCTGCCGCCGAACCGCCGCTGGAAACCGGCTACCTGCTGGTCAGAAGGCTGCGCCCGGCTGATTTGCCCAGCTTGCGGGAATACTATGACCGCAATCTCGGCCACCTGTACGCCTGGAATCCGGTCCCGGTCGCGGATCTGGGGCAGGCGGACGGCTGGCGGCTGCTCTATGCTGCGCTCGCCCAGGATCCTGGTGGCGCCAGGCGCCTGGACTGGGGGGTGTTCCTGCGCGACCGGCCGCAGCATCTGGTTGGGACGGTCGAATGCCGTAACCTGCTGCCCCTGCCGTGGTCGAGCTGTGAAATCGGCTTCTCTCTGGATCATGCGCTGACCGGCCGCGGGCTGATGCCGGAAATCCTGACCCAGGTCATCAACTGGCTGCTGGTCCGATATGGACTGCGGCGCATCACCGCGCTTTGCTGTGCTGGGCAGGAAAAAAGCCAGCGGCTGCTGGAACTGCTGGGATTCCGGCAAGAAGGCGTCTTCCGGCAGGCGATGCGCCTGCTGGGCGGCTGGCAGGAACTGGTCAGCCTGGCCCTGTTGCGCGACGAGTATCATCCTGCGGTTCGTCTTACCTCCCAGACATGATGCAAAGAAGGCTGCCTCTTCCGAGGCAGCCTTCTTTCGTTCTATTATAGCAGCCCGCCGCAGAAACAGCGGCCAGACTGGGGACTAGATATTGTTTTCCTCGTATCCCGGAGGATTGATCGGTTCGACTTCCTTGATGCTGATGCTGACCCGGCGGGCGTCATTGCTGACTTCGAGGACCCGGGCATCGATTTCCATGCCTTCGGTCAGGACATCATTGGGTTTGGACAGGCGCACGTTGGCGATCTGGGAGATATGGCACAGCGCGTCAACCCCGGGGGCGATTTCCACAAAAGCGCCGAACGGGAACATCCGGACCACGACTCCGTGTACGATCGAGCCGACTGGAAAGCGGGTCTCGACATCATGGTAAGGATCATCGGCTGAGCGCTTGTAACCCAGCGAAATCCGCTTCTTCTCCGGATCGAAGTCCTTAACGAAGACATGAATCTGGTCGCCGACATTGACCACTTCCGAGGGATGGCGGATGCGGTTCCAGGACAGCTCGGAAACATGGACCAGCCCGTCAACGCCGCCGATATCGACAAAGGCGCCGAAGTCGGTCAGGCTGCGGACAACGCCATCATATTCATTGCCAATCTCGATCGTATGCCACAATTCCTCGGCTTTGCCTTTGCGTTCGCTGGCCAGAAGAGCCCGCCGCGATCCGGAGACACGCAGGCGCTTTTTATCCGGATCAAACTGGGTGACCAGAATGTCGAGGCTCTTGCCCCGATAGGGCTCAAGATCATTGACCATGCCCATTTCCAGCTGGGTGCGGTGAATGTAGATGTCGACGCCGCCATAGGTCGCGATGACGCCATCCTTGACCACATTGACCACCTTGACATTGATTGGTGTCTTTTGTGTGAAAGCTTCCTCGATCAAGGCTTTGTATTTGCCAAAATCTACGCGGGCTTTGGACAGGATAATCTCCTTGCCCAGATCCGAATTGCGGATGTTGCGCACGTAGACGTCGATTTCTGTATGATTCTGCACGGCCTGTTCCAAATCGAAATCGGGATCGCCCTCAAATTCATGGCGGGGAATCCTGCCTTCGGATTTATCATGGACATCTACATAGACCGTGTCATTATCATAACGGATGATGGCGCCGCGCACCGTCGCCCCCCGCTTCAGATGCGGAATATTGTCAATAAAGTCAGTAAAACTTATATCCGTAGCTTCCTGAGCTTCCTGAGCTTCCTGAACTTCCTGAACTTCCTGAACTTCCTGGACTTCCTGAACTTCCTGCTGGTTCTGCACAACCTCATTCTCAGTCATTGCCTGAATAACCTCCCCGATAATACGTTCTGGTGCCGAAGCCCCTGCTGTCACCCCTATGGTCAGGTTATCTGCGTTCCGCTCCCGCAAAAGGACCCTGACCTGATTCGGATTCTCGATCAAGCATGTT
>DOFA01000215.1 GCA_003532195.1 Clostridiales bacterium | reverse complement strand
GGGAAGGAAAACGCGGATCTGCAGCTTTGGGTTGCCTGGCTCGGCCAGCTGCGGCGCACGCTGCCAGTTCTGCGAACCGGCGAATACCGGATGCTGCAGGCGACAGGCGACTGTGCCATTTTCAGCCGCAGCCTGCCGGACGGCCGCGATGCCTTTGGCCGGTGGCAGGAGGGCCCGCGCCAGGTTGTACTGGCGGTCAACCGCTGCCCGGAACCGTGCCTGGCAGTCTGGGATGACCGCCGGATCGAGCTGCCGGGTTATGGCTGGCTGCTTGAAATCGACGGACGGGAAGTTCAGCCAGTTATTCCTGCCGATCGCATTTCTCCAGTTTCTTGATCAGCGTCCCGGCATAATCCTCATTCTCGGCCAGGCTTTGCAGGTGCAGGTAGGAAAAACCGTTGGGTGCGGCGGCTGTGATTGCCAGCTGCTGAACCGGCATGTCATTAATAACAATTTCAGCCTGCTGTACCGCCAGATCCCAGCGGAACCGCACCAGCGACCATTCGGAAGGTATCAGCATCTCCCGGGTGATCGCGAACGAAAGCTGGGCCAGTTGCCCGACAACCGGATCGCAGGGATTGAACCATCGGTCGGTGACCGAGACGCGGACACCTTCGCCGTCGATGCGCAGCTTGATTTTCAATTCGCCGCGATTCGACGCGGGGAAGTTCCAGACGGCGCCCTGGACTTCACTGAACAAGCGCGGATCATGGATCCGTGCGATTTGCAGCACTTCTTCGAAGTTGCCGGTCGGATCCGGCACCAGCACGGCGCCGTGGGTGCGATTCCAGGAGCAATGTCCGGTAAAGCCGCGGAAATTCCCCGAGTTGCTCTTGAGATAGACCTGGGTGCTCAGATGGCCCAGGCCAAAGCGGAAATTCTCCAGCTGTTCGGTTTCGTAAAGCCACTGCGGATCGAAGATGACCATTTTACGAGCTTCGTGATGCTGGCCGAAAGACAGCAGCACTTTGCCGAAAGGCAGTTCCAGAGCCTGGAACTGGTGCACGCTTTTATCCAGGGAGTCCAGATAACCGGGACTTTTCGAGCGAAAGTCGGAATCATTGCGGATCAAGTTGAGAAAAATCTCGCGAAAGCCAATCCAGGTTTGGCCGTCATCTTCAGATATGGCCGCGTGGTTGGCGTCGCGGTTGGTGAACACATCTTCGCCGCCTTCGCCCGAAATCTCCCACGGCAACATCGGCGGCCACTGCCTGTTATGGTCGAGCTCCGGCAGAGGCTGGGTGTTGCACCAGAAGAGCAGCAGCCGGCCGTCGGACAGCCGGAACAGGGTCGGCATGGTCAGCGTGCCATGGAAACGGGAGGGGACCGGGTCAGTCCAGCTTTCGCCGCCGTCATGGGAATAATAAAGATAATGAAAGTCCTGGGAGGTGCGGGCCAGCGCCATGATCGTCCCATCGCCGAGTTCAGTCAGCGTCGCTTCGCAGGCAGGGTTCTGCCAGCGCCGGCCCTGGTGCGGCCAGGCGATTTCGTGCTTGGGCGCCGGCAGGAGATGGGTGGCGGCCCAGGTGATTCCGTCGTCGTCTGAGCGCAGTACGACCGGGTGCAGCATACCTTCAGCCGTCCGCGTCTGCCCGGCGCAAAGCCAGCGCTTTCGCGAACACAATGGTATTGGCAGGCGAAGCTCGCGGATTTCTTCATCTGCAGCCAGATATCGGTCCGGATGCACCGCTGCAGGGCCGTCTTCGGAAACCAGGGCCCAGGTCCGGATAACCCCGGCGCTGTCGGCGGCATTCTTCAGCCGCAGATATTTGCCAGAAAAGGGGCTTTTCACCGACGAACCCAGGACATCAGGATTATCGACATAGAAAGTCTGCCAGGAAAGACCGCAATCCCGCGAAGCCAGGTAGATCATCTGCCCCTGGCCATCTTCGCCAGATCCGTTCAGAAAGCCGTAATAACGGATCTCGCCGTCCGGCGCCACGCAAAGATCGCGCCAGGTGTCAACCGGCGGCACACCGACTACCCGGGGTTCGCAAAAAGATTGCAGCAGTCGCTTGTCATGTTCGTTCAGCCGGCTTTCCATCAGGGGTAAATACCAGGCCATATCGCTTCCACCTCCAGATCAAGGATAGCATATCTGGCCGTCTGAACCAAGGTTTTACTGATGCAGAGACTTTTCAGATGGAGCGCAAGCAGTTATGATAAGGCAGGACGATATAACAAATGCATGCGATCATCGGAACCTGGAAAATGTCTTATGTGAGCGTCAAAGAAGCTTTTACCGGATTGGAGGACGGCGGGAGCGCCCGCGATGCGATCTCGGCGGCAATCATGCCGGTTGAGGACGATCCGCGATATGTTTCAGTCGGTTATGGCGGCTTGCCGGCGCGAGACGGCCACGTGACGCTTGATGCGGCTTATATGGATGGGCGTTCGCTGCGATATGGCGGTGTCATCTGTGCTGAAGGTATCCGTAATCCGATTCAAGCTGCCATTTTACTAAGCGAGCGCAAACGCAACTGCCTGCTCGCCGGTCCGGGTGCAGTTGAATTTGCCTTGTCCGCCGGATTGTCGATGCGGGATATGCGGACACAAGAATCCCTGCAGCGGTGGAGCGAGGCGATTTGCGGCCTTGATGACCGGCAGGAGGCCTATCGCGGACATGACACGGTCTGCGTGATCGCCCTGGATACATCCGGCGGTATGAGCGTTGGAACTTCGACCTCAGGACTTTTTATGAAGGAACCGGGTCGGGTCGGGGATACGCCAGTCATCGGCTCAGGTTTCTACTGCGACGCTCGTTATGGCGCAGCTGCCGCCACTGGTTTGGGCGAAGATATCATGCGCGGTTGTTTTTCTTTTAATGCAGTGTCGCTGATGCGCCGCGGCGCCGCACCCCAGGAAGCATGCGACGAAACCCTGCATGACCTTTGCCGCCGTTTACATGAGCTAGATGATCCGGATGGCGGAATCAGCCTGATTGCCATGGATGTACAAGGAAACTTCGGAGCAGCTACAACCCTGAACTTGTTTCCGTTTGCCGCAGCCAGGGCAGGCGAGTCCGCCCGATTATTCGCAGCGCATTATGGCGATCTCGTAACCAGAATCCGCATTATTCCTGACGATGAAATGCCAGATTTATCTAGCGACTGACTTGAATCCGGCTCTCAAAGCTTGCTATGCAAGCTTCTGCGCCGGTTGTCATAAAAAGCAGCCTTTTGGCTGCTTGGCAAGGAATAATCCGGCTCTCAAAGCTTGCTATGCAAGCTTCTGCGCCGGTTGTCATAAAAAGCAGCCTTTTGGCTGCTTTTTATGACTTGGTGCGGTCAATGGGACTTGAACCCATACGGTTGCCCATACGCCCCTCAAACGTACGCGTCTGCCAGTTCCGCCATGACCGCGTTCAGACTGCAGGACCAGAGGATTGGTCATCAAGCATAGCAATTATACGCATCGGCTCGTTGCTTTGTCAATCCCAATTATGATATGATGCTGGTTGAAGTGCCGCAAAAAGCGGTTGGGAAGGATGGTAGTTTTTATGGTCAAGTATGTCATTCTGGGTCTGTTTCTGCTTCTGATGATTATTGTGGGAATTCTCAGCAGCCGCAAGATTAAAACAGTGGAGGATTTCGTTTTGGGCGGACGCCGGATGGGCCCCTGGCTCTCGGCTTTCGCTTACGGGACGACTTATTTTTCCGCGGTTGTCTTTGTCGGCTATGCCGGACGATTTGGCTGGAGTTTCGGCATCTCGGCCACCTGGGTTGGCATCGGCAACGCCGTGATCGGCAGTCTGCTGGCCTGGCTCCTGCTCGCGGAGCGTACGCGCAAGATCAGTCAGGCTATGGGCATCTCAACCATGGCCGAATTTTTCAGCAAACGCTATGACAGCGTCGGCCTGGAGAAGTTCGCCGCCGTGATCATCTTTATCTTCCTGATTCCCTATTCCGCTTCGGTTTACCAGGGCCTGGGCTATATCATGAAGGATTTCTTTGCCGGCACGTTCCTGGAAAACATCAACTATAGCATGCTCCTGATGGCGGTCATCACCGCCGTTTATCTCTATTTTGGCGGTATTATCTCGACGGCCGTCAACAGCACGATCCAGGGTATCATCATGGTCGCCGGCGTCCTTTATATGATCTGGAAAGTCCTGTCCCTGGTCGGCGGCCTGTCGGCCGGTATTGACAGCCTTTCGCAGATGGGCGCCAACGGCGCCCTGGCTTCGATCGGCGGCACCAGCCCGTTCAACCTGATCGTCATCATGCTGATGACCAGCCTGGGCACCTTCGGTTTGCCGCAGATGATTTCTAAATTTCATAGCATCCGCGATAAAAAATCGGTCCGGCGGGGTATGATCTTCAGCACGATCTTCGCCTTGATCATCGGCGGCGGCGCTTATTTCATGGGCGGTTTCTCCCGGGTCCTCGACCAGAAACTGCAGATGAACTTTGACGGCAAGAATCTGGACACTGTGATGCCGATGGTTTTCCAAGCCATTCTGACACCGGAGATGATGGCGGTGCTGGTCGTCCTGATGCTTTCAGCGTCGATGTCCACCCTGGCGGCGGTTGTCATGGTTTCGGCCCCTACCTTCAGCCGGTCGATTTTGAAAACCAGAAAGATGCTGCCGATGCGCTTGCTGTGCCTCCTTTTCGTTTTGATTTCCTACCTGGTCGCGGTTGTCCCGAGCGCGATCGTCACGCTGATGGCCTTCTCCTGGGGCGCTGTTTCCGGCTCCTTTGTCGGCCCCTATATCTGGGGGCTTTACATGAAAAAGATGACCAAAGCCGGAGCGATCGCCGGCATGGTCTGCGGACTGGGCACCGTCATCATCGGCGCGCTGGTAATCGGCCTGGTCAGCGGCACCTCGGCCGCAACTTCCTGGGCGCCCAAACTGGCGGTCCTGGCGATGCTTGTTTCTCTGACCGTCACGCCGCTGGTCAGCCTGCTGACGGCCAAGAGCGTGAAAGTTCCTGAGGGGGCGCAATACCTATCCTGAATGTGTCCTGCATCTTCATGATCGGGATGTAAATAAATGACTAGTGTGGTGAAGGTTTTTGAAAGACATTTTACTGGGAAACGAAGCAATTGCCCGCGGCGCGTATGAGGCCGGCGTCAAAGTGGTATCCTCTTACCCGGGCACGCCCAGCACCGAGATCACCGAATCGGCGGCCCAATATGACCGCATTTACTGCGAATGGGCCCCGAACGAAAAAGTAGCCCTGGAGACGGCGATCGGCGCCAGCATCGCCGGTGTCCGGGCCATGTCCTGCATGAAACATGTCGGCGTCAACGTCGCCGCCGACCCCTTGTTTACGGCATCATACACGGGAGTCACCGGCGGCCTGGTCATTGTGGCCGCCGATGATCCCGGCATGCACAGTTCCCAGAACGAACAGGACAATCGTTATTACGCCAAGTTCATGAAGATTGCTCTGTTGGAGCCTTCCGACAGTCAGG
>DOFA01000154.1 GCA_003532195.1 Clostridiales bacterium | reverse complement strand
CCGCGCCTGCCGCGAGATGGGCATCAGAACCGTCGCGGTCTGTTCGGAGGCTGATAAAACCGCCCTGCATACCCAGCTGGCGGACGAATGCCTGTGCATCGGACCCGCCGCGGCCCGCGGCAGCTATCTGAACGCCCAGGCGATTCTGACGGCCTGCTCGATCACCGGCGCGGAAGCGATTCACCCCGGCTTTGGATTTTTATCGGAAAATGCCGCCTTTTCCCGGATGTGCGCCAAATGCCAAATCACATTCATCGGGCCGGCCGGCCCGATTATTGAACAGATGGGCGACAAAGCCACCGCGCGGCAGACGGCCCTGGATGCCGGACTCCCGGTTATCCCGGGCACGCCCGGCATCGTGGAGAACCTCTCGGACGCCGTCCGGGCGGCTGAAGAGATCGGCTACCCGGTGATGGTCAAAGCTTCGGCCGGCGGCGGCGGGCGCGGCATGCGCCTGGCCGAATCCCGTGATGAGCTGCCAGGCGCCTTTCAAACCGCAAAGGCGGAAGCCCAGGCGTGTTTAGGCGATGACCGCGTGTATCTCGAACGGTTCGTGCGCGATCCGCGCCATATTGAGATTCAGCTGCTGGCCGACAGTCACGGGCATGTCGTCCATCTCGGCGACCGTGACTGCTCGATCCAGCGCCGCCATCAGAAAATCCTTGAAGAAGCCACGTCGCCTTTCAGCGACGGCGACTTGCGCCGCCGTATGGGTGAAGCGTCGGTGCGGCTGGCCCGCCATGTCGGTTATACCGGCGTCGGTACGGTCGAGTACCTGGTTGACGCTGATCGCAATTTCTATTTTATGGAGATGAACACCCGCATTCAGGTCGAGCATCCGGTCACCGAAGCGATAACCGGCGTCAACCTGATCCAGGAGCAGATTCTGGCCGCGGCGGGGCAGGCGCTGCAGATCCGCCAGAAGAACATCCGCTTCTGCGGACATTCGATCGAATGCCGCATCAATGCAGAAGATCCGCTGCATGCGTTCCGGCCCTGCCCGGGCACCATCCGCAGCCTCCATCTGCCCGGCGGCGCTGGCGTCCGGGTCGACAGCGCCCTTTACCAGGGCTGCAGCGTCCCCCCGGAATACGATTCGCTGCTGGCCAAGCTGATTGTCCATGCGCCTGGCCGGGAACAGGCGATTGCCCGCATGCGCCGCGCCCTGATGGAGTTTCTGATCAGCGGCGTCGAAACCAACATTGATTATCATCTGGCCATTTTGCGCGATCCGGATTTCATCGCCGGCAATTACACGATCGGCTATCTTGGCCAGAAAAATGACCTGCTGTTGAGTCAGCTGGATTTGAACCGAAAGGAGACCGAGTATGGTCGTTGATGTTCTCAGACAAATGAGGGAACGGCTGGATGCCGATTCCCAGCACCAGCAGGCCCTGGCGGCCAGGATGGCCGCCGGAGCACCGGTCGCGGCGCACAATCCCGGCAGCGCCGGAACGGCGGATGCCGCGAACCAGGTCTACGCCTACCGGACGCCGGTTCCGGACGACTTGTGGATCCGGTGCCCGACCTGCAATGGAGTCATGTTCCGCGAAGACTTTGAAAAGTCCCACAGTGTTTGCACGTTATGCGGTTTTCATTACCGCCTGGACAGCCGAACCAGGCTGGCCCAGATCGCTGATCCGGATTCCTTCGTTGAGTGGGACAGCGGCATGCTCAGCCAGAATCCGATCGAATTTTCCGGTTACCCGGATAAAATCAGCCAGCTTCAGGGGCAAACCGGGCTCGAGGACGCTGTGATCACCGGGCAGGCCCGGATCAACGGCCAAAATTGCGGATTAGCGGTCATGGACGGCCGTTTTATGATGGGTTCTATGGGATCGGTCGTCGGCGAACGGATCACCCGGCTCTTCGAACGGGCCGCTTTGCTGCGACTGCCGGTCATCACCTTCGCTGCCTCAGGCGGCGCCCGCATGCAGGAGGGCATCGTCTCCCTGATGCAGATGGCCAAGACAGCCGCGGCTGTCGGCCGATTCCAGGATGCCGGGCTGCTGTACATCTCGGTTATGACCGACCCGACCACGGGCGGGGTAACGGCCAGCTTCGCCAGTTTGGGGGACATTATCCTATCCGAGCCGGGCACCTTGATCGGTTTTGCCGGCCGGCGGGTGATCGAAGGGACCATCGCCCAAGCGCTGCCCGAAGGTTTTCAGAGGGCGGAGTTTCTGCTGGAACACGGTTTTCTCGATCTCATCGTTCCCCGCAATCGCCTGAAATCGACCTTGGCCGACTTGCTGACCCTGCACGGGGTTCCCGTAGCCTCGGCGGGCCGGACAGCGCGGAAGGGAAACAACAGACAGCCGGCGGCCGCCGCCGGACAGGAAGATCCGGGGCAGCCCAGCCCGTACAACCGCCGGCGCAGCGGATCGGAATGCCTTGATTTGATCCGGCAGAAAAACCGGCCGGTGATCAGCGATTATCTGCCGATTCTGTTTGACGATTTCTGCGAACTGCACGGCGACCGCCTGTACAAGGAAGACCCGGCCCTCTGGGGCGGCATTGCCCGACTGGACGGCCGTCCTGTGACCATCGTCGGCCACCGCAAGGGCCGGACGCTTGAAGAGAACACCCGCTTTAATTTTGGCATGCCGCATCCGGAAGGATACCGCAAGGCCTTGCGCCTGATGCGGCAGGCGGAGAAATTCGGCCGCCCGGTCATTTGCCTGATCGACACTTCCGGGGCCTATTGCGGCGTCGGCGCGGAGGAACGCGGCCAGGGAGAGGCGATCGCCCGCAACCTGCGGGAAATGATGAATCTGACTGTGCCCGTGATTACCGTGGTCACAGGTGAAGGCGGCAGCGGCGGAGCTTTGGCCATCGGCATCGGCGATGAGCTGGCCATGCTATCCAATGCCCTGTATTCGGTGATTTCGCCGCGCGGCTTTGCTTCGCTGCTCTGGAAAGATCCGGCGCGGGAGCGGGAAGCTGCCGATGTCCTGCATATTACCGCTGCGGACCTGTACCGGCTTGGTATCTGCGATGCCATCATCGAAGAGCCGGCCGAAGGCGCGCACAGCAATCACTCCGCTGCGGCTGCGGCTTTGCGCGCTTATCTGCAAGCCGCCTTGTCCCGCCAGTCAGCAAAAACTGTTGCCGAACGTCTCTCTGACCGATACGAAAAATTCCGCCGGATCGGCAGCGTTCTGGAAAATCAGGCCAATTAAGCTGGTCAATTTCTTGCCAGTTGGTTGACGACCGGTTAAACTAAGAGCAAAGACCGCGGGTGGCCTGCCCAGGGCAGCCTTCCCGGATCGGAGGATCTATGGACACCGTACGACCATCTGTGCGGCAGGGACTGCCCCAGTCTTATTTTATCCGCAACCGGCAAATGCTTGAAGATTATCTGGGAACCAGCTATCTGGCCCTGCTGGCCGCCGGACGGCCGCCGCGCCGAACAGCCGACGAGAATTACCCCTTCTTTGCCAACCGCAACTTCTTTTATCTAACCGGAATCGAGCAGGAAAATACCATTCTGTTGCTTTATAGCTGCGGGTCAGTCCGGCGGCGCATTTTATTTTTAACTGCCCGGGATATGATGCAGGAACGCTGGACCGGAACTCGCCTCAGCCAGGAACAGGCCGCCGCCCGATCGGGGTTGTCGGAAATTGAGCCGCTGTCCAACTTTGAAACCGTGCTTGCCGGACTGCTGACCCCGGTTCCCCAGCATATCTGGCTGGATTCAAGTGCCGCCGGTTCCCAGACCGGCGAGTTCCGTGACTTGCTGGAAAAACAGTTGCCGGGTTGCGAGACGGCGGATCTCGCGCCTTTTCTGACCCAGCTGCGCATGATCAAGACGCCGGAGGAAATCGCTTTGCTGGAACAGGCCATCGCCCTGACCGGACGGGGCATAGCCGCGCTGCAGGCGCAAATCCGGCCGGGCGTGATGGAATACCAGCTCTGGAGCCTCTTCAACCACACGCTGGCGCTGGAAGGATGCCTGGAACCGGCTTTCCCCTCGATTGTCGCGGCCGGCGAAAATGTCTTCTGCCTGCATTACATGCTGCCCCGAACCCGACTTCAGGCCGGCGATATTCTACAGATCGATGTTGGCGCGACGGCTGGCGGAATGTGC
>DOFA01000099.1 GCA_003532195.1 Clostridiales bacterium | reverse complement strand
ATTCTGCTCGCCGGGCTTCTTGTCATAATTCGGTTCTTTGTCCAGCACATCGATACCGGCGGCGGCAACCTGTCCGGATACCAAGGCGTCACACAAAGCCTTCTCATTGACCAGGCCGCCGCGGGCAGCATTGACGATCCGGACACCGCGCTTGCATTGGGCCAGCTGCGGCGCATCGATCATGTTGTAGGTTTCCTTGGTTTTGGGCGTATGCAGCGTAATCAAGTCCGCGTCGCACAGCAGTTCTTCCAGGCGGTCACAGCGGCGTACACCCAGCTGTTCAAAACGTTCGGCCGGAATGTACGGATCATAGACGATCACCTTCATGCCGATGCCCTTGAGTTTGCGGGCAACAATCGAACCTATTCTCCCCATGCCGATAATGCCGGCAGTCTTCCCTTCCAATTCATTGCCGATCAGGCGCGAGCGGCGGAAATCATCCTGATGGGCGCCCGCGTTGGCTGCGCAAACATTGCGGAAAGCTACGAAAGCCAGGCTGACGGCCAGTTCGCCGGCGGCCATGATATTGGCTTCCGGCGTATTGACCGCGATGATGCCTTTAGCTGTGCAGGTGGCAACGTCGATGTTGTCGATGCCGTTTCCGGCACGTCCGACAACTTTGAGGTTGACCGCTTTTTCGAGCAGGCTGCGGTTAACCTGCGTGACGCTGCGCACGATCAGGGCGTCGTAAGGTGCTATTTCCGCCTCAATCTCCGCCTGCGACAGCCCGAGCCGCTCGTCGACCGCAAAGCCCTGCTGGCGTAAATAATCGACCGACTCGCTGGCAATCTTTTCCGTAATCATGATCTTCATTTGGTTCTCCCCCTTGTTATCCGGCTGCCGGCCGGTTCATCCCCCGTCAGGCGAACTGCCAATGGTCCGCTTACAACTGCAGGACATCATCCAGGCAAGCCAGAAGGTCGTCCAGTTCCTGCAGCGTCGTATCGGCCATATGGGCAATCCGGAAGGTCAGCCCCTTGACGGCGCCATAGCCGTCGGAGATCTGATATCCCCTGGTCCCCAGCGTTTTGTTCAATTCCGGTATATTGAGCTCTCGCGTATTGCGGATGCAGGTCACCGTCTGCGAGAGGTAGCGTTCGTCCGCAAACAAGGCAAAGTGCTGTCTGGCCCAGCCCTGAACCCGGCGTGCCATTTGGCTGTGCCGTTCAAAACGCCGGTCCAGCCCTTCGGCCAGGATCCGGTCCAGCTGAAAGTCAAGCGCGAACATGTGGGCTAGTGAAGGTGTCGAGGGATACTGGCTGTTTTTCTCCTTGACAAATTTATAAAGCTCGACAAAATCAAAATACAAGCCACGGTGCGGCACTTGTTCCGCCGCACGGATCGCTCGTTCGGATACCGAGCACAAGGATAGCCCCGGCGGCAATCCAAGACATTTCTGAGATGAGGAAATCAAAATGTCGATGCCCAGTTTGTCAGCTTCGATTTTGTGGCCGCCCAGTGAACTGACTGCGTCGACCAGCAGGAGCACGTCAGGGTAGCGTTTCATCACATCCGAAATCTCCGCCAGCGGATTGGCGACGCCGGTGGCAGTCTCGTTATGCGTAATCGTTACCACGTCATACAGGCCGGTTGCCAGGGCTTGATCCACCCTTTCCGGAGTCGTCGCCGAACCGAGCTCAGATTGAATCAGATCGGCGGGGACGCCGTTGCTGGCCGCCATTTTGTACCAGCGGTCACCGAAAGCGCCGATCGAGAATATGGCTGCCCGGCGGCGGGTACAGGAGCGGACGGCTCCTTCCATCAGCCCGCTGCCGGAAGAGGTGGAAAGCAGGATTTCATTCTGCGTGTACATCAGCTGGCGGAGTTTATCCGAGATACGTTTCTGCAGTTCGGACGCGTCTTTGCTGCGATGGCCGATCATAGGTTCTGACATGTGAGCTAATACATCAGGACGGACTTCCACGGGTCCTGGTATGAAAAGGCGCTTATGCATATTCTGTGACTCCTTGTTTTAAATTGAAGAATTCATGGTTTGGCGGGAATTTTCAGGACCTGGCCGACCTGCAGGTTGTCGCTGGTCAGTTCGTTGGCGGTCTTGATCAGGTCGATATTAGTCTGGGAGCCGGATCCATAGAATTTGATGGCGATGCCATACAGAGTATCGCCGGATACGACCGTATATTCATCTTCGATCTGCATGGTTGTGGTTGGAATGGTTGTCGTGGCAGAAGTGCCGGTTTCGGACTCCGAGGAGGTGGCGGACGGGGCTGTCGTTTCCGTAGGCGTCAGCTTGGCGGTGGTCGTCGATATCGGCGCGGTCGTCTGCTTGGGTTCACCCCGGCCGCTGAACAGCAGCTGATAGATGGCAAAAAGGCAGCCGACGCAGATGATTGCGATGACGACATAGAAAGCGATCCGTCGTCCCTGGCCGGATTTCTCATTTTCATATCCGTAGCCGTCGTCATCCTCATAGATCTCTTCGCGCGCCAGGCGGCTGTCTGGCCGGCTGACCGTATCCCGCGGCTTGATTACCGCCGGTTCAGGTTCAAAAACATCCGCATTTGCGGCTCCGAGAAGCTCAGCATCCCGATGCAGTTCCGCAGGAGGGTCCTTGGCGGCCGGCGCATCGATGATTTCGCCGGAACCGGCCAGGCTGGACCGGGGCGGAGCCGTGGACAAGGGAGCCGGCGCTTCTGCCTGATACCGGCTGACCGGGATCCGGCTGCCGCGTTCGGCCGCGGATATGGATTCAACAAAACCGATCAGGAATTGCAGCGGCACACCGGGCAGTTTGGCGGACGCCGCAGTCATGATCAATCCGGCCGCGTCAGCCTGGTCCTCCGCGTCATAGAGCATACGCAGAACTTCCCGCTGCCCCAGTGCGTCCATGACATCCTTATTGCATACGATGATGCAATCGTCCGGCTGCAGCTGGGCAATATTGGAATACCTTACCGTACCGGCGACACCGGCACAATAGACATCGATGCTGGGCACCGGTTTGCCGTTGTAGTCTATGGCCTCGAGAGGAAAATCGTCCTGGGTCAGCGGGTAAAGAACATCGCTCCGGTAAAGGTAAGCGCAGCCGTTGCCCATGGTCACCGCCGCCAGTTCGGAATCTTTGACCATGATGCCGGCGAAGTAAGGCTGCCGGACGCCATCGTGCTGAAGGGTGATCCGGCCGGCCACCGACACGGCGCATTCTGCCAGCTCGTTGATGCCGGTATCAATATTGCGGCCCGGCTGCCGGACTTCCAGGGCTATGCGGTCCAAGGCTTTGCGGACGCGTCCCAGGGCAGCCTCATCGGGACTGCCTCCGGACAGGTGAGCAAAGGTTGCATAGAAAAATCCGCGGTCCTCGCGATCCAATGTAATGTCAGCAGCCCGATGTTCCCGCCGGCCGGTCATGCGGCCATCGAGGAAAAATCCGTCCGTTGCGCCGGAAGTCGGGAAATATCGGGCGGTCACAGTAGCGGCGACGCGGGTCAGCGCAGCCCGGGACGATTTTGCCATAATATTGGCCTCCGTTTCTGGTTCACAGCCCAGTTTTTACATGGAAACATTATATCATAAATCTATCTTTGGCAAATATGACAGATTATTATCATTTGATGGGCGCACTTCGCGCTGCACGCGCCCAGTTCAGGAGACTTTCCGGCCGGTTCAGCTCCGGGCGGGCAATAACCAGGGAAAGCAGCCTTTCCAGCTGGATCCGCAAAGCCGGGCCAGGCTTCCAGCCTGCCGCCTGCAGCTGTGCGCCGTCCAAAGCCAGGCCGGAAAGCGTCAGAGGAATGTTTTGCGGAACCGTAAAATCGTATGGGTCAGGGTCTGCCTGCCGGTTGGCAATATCTTCAGTCCGGCGGCCATTCAGCAAGAGTCTCAGGAGCTGGCCTGCGGCAGCGGCTATCTGCGGCAAGTCCTCCGCATCCAGGCGGCAGCGGCGGGCCAGCAAGCGCTGCAAACGGCATTGGGTCACCGGATTTAAAATCTTGTCCGGCGGCAACAGCAGCCGCAGGTTCATCAAGTAGAGCATTGCCTCGCCGGCGGCAGCCATGTGGCGGGAAATCCGGCATTGATCGAGATACAGGCGCAGCAGACTGCGGCCGGCGGCTGGCCGGAACATCGGCAGCAGGACTCGTTGCAGTCCTGCTGCGTCCAGGCTGTAGGCAGCAGCTGCCAGATAGAACAGCGGCAGTTTCTGGCCAGGCTGCACTCCGGGATGAATCAGGCAGCTGAGGCGGCCGCACAGGGCCGCGTCGTCGGCTGTGACCCCAAGCAGGCTGGCGGCGGCCGCGGACAACAGGCCGCAGCCGGAAAAGTCCGTCAGATGCCGCGGGTAAGGGGAGGATAAAATCTGCATCATCTCCATAACCACCCGTTCGGTGCTCAATCTGGATACAGAGCCGGCCAGTTCGGCGGCAGCGCGGACCAGCTGCGGTTCCGGCGTTAGATCATAGGCAGCGGAAAAACGGATCGCCCGCAGCAGGCGCAGCGCATCTTCCTGAAAGCGGGCCAGCGGCTGGCCGACGCTGCGCAATATCCCCCGGCGTATATCTTCCAGGCCGCCGTGCAGATCGAGCAGTCCCCGTTCCGGATGGAAAGCCATGCTGTTGATGGTGAAATCACGACGGGCCAGATCTGCACGGATCTGGTCGTGAAAAACCACCCGATCTGGCCGGCGCGAATCGGTATAGGTTCCGTCGGACCGAAAAGTGGTGATCTCCGCCGCCATATTTTGCCAGATCACAGTCACCGTGCCGTGCTTAAGCCCGGTGGCGATATGATGCGGAAAAAGCTGCTGGATCTGTTCCGGCCTGGCGCTGGTAGCCACATCGAAATCTTTGGGATTTTTCCCCAGGCAAAGGTCGCGGACACAGCCGCCAACCAGCCAGCATTCATAGCCCCGCGCTTCAAGGCGGGCCATGATCTGCCCGATGGCGGGCGGGATCTGTTCACTTCTGATCGGGCTGTCTGCCACCTTTCCCTCCTGCGCCGCCATGAATTGCAATCTTTTGCCCCAGAGTGTATGATGATGAAAATAAAAGGAATCAGGCGGGCTTTCCTCACAATCATATCACAGGGTGTCCGGTATGATCCAGCCCGCAGCCGGACAGTCATAAGAAAGGTCCAACCCATGCAGAAAATCCTGCGCCCGCATAGGCGGCGTTCCATACTGCCGGAAGCGACCCTCTTGGTTCTGGTTCTCTTGCTGGCCAGCACGGTCGTTTTAGCCATTCTGGTCTTTCTGGATATCAGCGAAGCGGGAAATGTCCGCGTACCGTCCGGAACCTCAACCCAGCAGCCGACATCCGCGGTTCTGGCAGCCGGGCTTCTGCATAGCGCCCTGATCAACTATGACCGGCAGCTCTATATCTGGGGAGACAATTCCAACGGCCAGCTAGGCCTGGGGGAAGAGGATTATTATGATACGCCCCAGCTGCTCACCCTGCCGGGGCCGGTTATTTCAATCAGCCTGGGCGATTATCATTCCCTGGCCGTTCTGGAAGACGGCACGGTCTGGGCCTGGGGACGCAATGCTTACGGCCAGCTGGGCACCGGCAGCACAGAAAATTCTTCCCTACCGGTCCAGGTAACCGGCCTGCCCTTGATCACCCGGGCAGCTGCCGGGGCCTACCATTCTTTAGCGCTGGGCGCTGATGGCAGCGTCTGGGCCTGGGGCAATGACAGCAACCTGCAAGTCGGTTCTGCCGGCTCGGAAACGATCACAGATTCATCCGGAAACAAAATCGGCAGCCGCTGCCTGTCGCCCTACCAAGTCCTTGCCGGCGGAGCGGTGGCTATAGCCGCCGGCAATGCCCATTCGCTTTACTTGAATGAATCAGGGCAGGTCTACGCCTGGGGAGACAATAGCCGCGGCCAGCTGGGCGACGGCAGCACCCAATCGCATGCGCAGCCGATGCTGATTCTGGGCCTGGACGGCGTTTGGGCAATCGCCGCCGGTTATCAGCACAACCTGGTCCTATGCCGGCACGACGGCCTGGATTCACTGCTGGCCTGGGGCGATGATTCCCTGGGACAGCTGGGAATCGGTTCCGATCCCTCGGCGAACAGTTACCGCACTTTGCCGGTCCGGGTCGACCTGACCGGAGACGAAGATCCGGCCAACGACCAGGCTGCTGGCATTTTCGCCGGTTATGCCCAGTCGGCGGCCCTTGTTCCGGCAGTTGACCCGCAGGGAACGGCAATACCCGGCCNNAGAAGCTTTTAGTCTGGGGCAGCAATTCCGCTGGCCAGCTGGCTCTCGGCGATGCCAGCAGCCAAAATCAGCCGGTGGCGATCAGCGGTACTTTCAACGGCTGGACCGGCGACAGTTTTCTGCCCTTTGACTCGGCTGCGTTCGGCGGCTACCACCTGCTCGTGCTCAGCAGCAAAGGCCTCCTGGCCGCTGCCGGCAGCGGCGCGCGCGGGCAGCTGGGCAACCTTTCCGTTCTGGAACGGCGCACAATGGTTCCGGTCTCCATACCGGATGTCATCCGGCCGGCCTGGCTGGCAGAAAGCAGCTTGAATACCGTTCTTGACTCTGACGGGGAACTGACTGTGCGCTGGCCGGCAGCTCAGGATAACCGCGAAGTAGCCGGATACCGGATCCGGCTGCGCCGGTCTGACGGTCAGATTGAAGAACAGGACGCCGGTGATCAGCTGACCTGGACATTCAGTGCTTTAAGCGCCGAATTGGCCTATGAAATCCAGGTCTGGGCTTATGATTCCGATTCCGTCAAGGCCAGCCCGACACAGCTCAGCAATCTGGTCACCTATATTCTGCCAGAGAAAGCCGGCCGCGATGCCAAGGTTGCCGACTATTTCAGCGTCTGGGAAAAATCAGTCTGGCAGATTGACAATCTGCCGCACAATTGGCATCTGGATCCTCAAGGGCTCCTGCGGCCACTGGAGGTTCCCTGGGATGTCAGTTCCATATACGCAGAGGCGGCATTGCCGCAAACCGACAATTGGCACGGGCTTAGATTGTCTGCCTGGGGCGCCGCGCTGCTTTTGGCTGCCGCCCTCTTGCTGATGCTGCGGCAACGGTCAGTCCGGCGCCAGGCGCTGATCAGATTTACCGCTGTTTTACCAATGAATGCCGGAAGATAGCAGCAGGCTCGCTGCCAGCATGGATTCCATAGCCTGCAGATCCGCGGCCAGGGCTTTGACTTGATCCGGACTGGAAGGCCCTGACGATGCGCTGATCCCGTAGACAGCCAGCTGCGCAGCTAATTTCTGCAGTTGCGGCTGATCCGCCCGCTGAACGGGCAGCAACAGCTGCCTGGCCAGACCGAGACTCAGGCTCAAAGGCAGAATGTCGCCGACCAGACCATCGCCCCAATCATCCCAAAGCGGGCACAAATGGGAAAAATCACGGACAGTTCGCTGCAGCGCTTCGCCCCGGGCATAAAGCTCCCGGCCGGCAACAGTCAGGCGGCGGAGTTTCCAGCTGTAGATCGCCAGAACCGCTGAAGGAATCAACAGAAAAAGGCTGGATGCTTTTTGCAGATAAAACACAGCCAGAACGGTCAGAACCAAGTACAACAGGGCAATAATCTGACTGGTCTGCCGACCGCGGCGGGTCTGCCCGGCGTCAATCAAGCCGCGGATGTTGATCTCCTCATCAATCAGGCGGCGGAACTGGCGGTAATCGCCCTGGAAATCCGGCGCGGTTGCCGGGTCGCGGGCATATTTACGGATTTCGGCCGTCGAGATCGTTGCTCCGCCGGCTATCCGGCCAAAGAACCATTGCATCAGGAAAGCCTCGAAAGCAGCGAAACCAACGTAATCAACGCGTTCGGGATGCAACTGGCTGAAAACGAATCCGCGCCGCGTCAGTTCCCCCCGCCTGACCAGGTCGGCCAACGTGCCGAGAATCAACCGGCTGGGCTTGGTTTTGCGCATCAGGACAGACAGTAAAGCGGGCGGATAGTCTGCGGGCACTTTCTGCAAATAACGCTGCCGGAATAGCGCTGTGCCTTCGCGATCAAAAATCCAGTAAATCAGGACAATCGACAAAACCGATAAAGCCAGTAAAAGGATCAGTCCGGATGTGAGCGCATTCCGCCAGCTTTCCTGCTGATGCAGGCTCTGGTCCATTTGGCGGGCCGCCTCGGTCAGTTCGTCCCGGTTTTGCAGCTGCGCAGCCTCGGGAGCTTCGGGAAACAAATCGAGCGGATAGAGGGCGATCAGGGTCAGATCCTGTCCGGCGGCCAGCTGCGCCGCCTGATAAACAAATTGGCTGCCCGAAGGCTGCGCTGTGTTGAAATCAGCTAAGCTGACCGGCAAGCTCCAGGTCTCGGTTGCTAAAACCGNNAAAACCGGCTGCGGCAATTCGATGGTCAGCAGCGGCTGCCCGATTCCGGCCGCTTCGCTGCTGTCGAAAAAACTGCGTTTCAGCAATGCAACGCCATCGTGACGGACAACTCCCTGTCTGATCTGGTAAGTCAGGCGCACGATCCGCCGGGAATCAGCATCCGAGAGGACATTTAGCCGGATATGCAGTTGGCTGCCGTTGTCCTGAATCTCGTAAGTCATCGGCTGCGACTGGTTGCTCGCGGCATCGGCCGGCTGCACTTCAAAAAAAACCGGCGTTCCTTCCGGAGAAAGATCCGACGCCACTTCGATTCTGCTCAGCCGGGCGCCGCCGGCATCCGAATAATCGATATTATATTCAAATTGGGACAAACCCTGATGGATCTGATAGCGGATGGTTTCGACCAGATCAGCCGAGCCATCGGCTTTGAGAACAACCTGAACCTCATACTGGCTGATGGTAAAAGGCGACGCGAATGCGGCCAGTAACGATCCGCCGGCCAGCAGGACGACGGTCAGAACCAACACAGCACAGGTCAGGCAAAGGGGTTTTTGATCCTTCTGCATTACCATTCCTCACGTTGTTTCCAGTAACAGACCGACAATTCTTCCCAATTATAACACACTGAACGGCAATTGCCAGATGCCGGAAGCGAAGGCAGCTGAAGGCAGCCGCGATCAGGCATTAGCGGATTGAATCTGAATTGCTCCTGCTTTTCCGCCATCTCCACAATCGCCAGAAAGCATAAATCAATCCGGCCAGCAGAACGACGACGATAATCGGAGCGAAGATAGCCGCAGCTGAAAAAGCCACTGCTCCGGCATCTTCGGCCGTGCTGACAACCGGTGCGCCGCTGCCGGCTGTTGTCAGGTTCACCGCCGGCCGAGTGACTGCTTTCACGACATGCACACCGCCAGCCAGCAAAACGCCGGCCAGAACCAGCAGCCACGGGCTGACATTCGCCGCGCTGCCCGAGGCGGCCACAGCAACAATACCCCCTGCGGCTGGCCGCAGAACAGACTGGATGATATCATTGATCTGATCCACCGCCGGAATCTTGTCGGCAACAATTTCAATTACCAGAAACACCCCGATGATCGCGATCATCCACCATTCGCCGAGCACGCCGAAGGGCTCCCGCAGTTCCAGCCAGCCAAAACGCTGGCTGAGCGCTACGGCCATCAGGGGAATATAGGCGTTTAATCCGGCCGGTATCGACAAACCGAGAGAAGTCAGCAGATCCACATGAGCTCCTTTAGCCAATTCGGGCTTGGTCAAGCGCGTTTGGCCGTTGCTAGAAAAAGCGTTTGGCCTCTTAATGCTGGTTCCAAATTAATTATAACTTGCTGGGTGACTGTGTAAAGGCATTTTTAATGATACCGGATCATAGCTGATCACCACCATGAAAACCCGAAAGGGGTCATACATGGCATAATTTTTTAGCATCTTATCATACTACAGGTTAAAATCACAACAAAAAACACCGGAAGTTCTGAATTTCCGGTGTTTTTTCTGTACTGAAAATCGATTTTTCAGACAATCTGTGGTGGAGATAACGGGACTCGAACCCGTGGCCTCTGCCTTGCG
>DOFA01000250.1 GCA_003532195.1 Clostridiales bacterium | reverse complement strand
TCCGCGCCTGCGCGATGAATACATCCGCAATCTGCCGGAAGACGAACGGATCAAGCTGGGGTATCGGATCAGCCCGACCGGCCAGCTGACCTATAGCCCCCAGACAGCCGCACTGGCGACCGACGACAGCACGCAGACCATTCAGCGCGGCGGCAAATCCCGGCCGGCCGCCCGCCACGATCAGGGGATTATTGTCAAGGGCATCGAGAACTGCCTGGTCAAGCTGTCCCGCTGCTGCAGCCCGGTGCCCGGCGATCCGATTATCGGCTATGTCACACGCGGCAAAGGCGTGGCGGTGCACCGTACCGATTGCTCCAACATCCGCCACCTGCTGGAAACAGCCGCCGGTTCCGCAGCAGATGCCGAGCGGGCCTCCCGCCTGATCGATGTGGCCTGGGCCAGGGAAAATGAAGATTCATCCTACCAGGTCGAATTAAAAATCGTTGCCCGCGACCGCCGTCACCTGCTGGCCGACGTATCCAATGCCATAGCTGAAGAAAAAGTCTCAATTCTGTCCGGGCAGATGACCGCCATGAAAGATGTTACCGCAACCTTGATCATGACCATTGAAGTCAGCAGCCAAAACCAGTTCGACCGGGTACTCGGCCGGATAAAGGCTGTCCGGGATATTATCGAAGTCCGCAGAGGCCACTAAAGCATTGCAAAGGAAACATTCCCTGATTGATCATAATAATTTACAATGCAGCACAAAACAATTGCATCATGCCGGGGAATTCTGGGATAGAATTTAGCGTGAGGCAGGTAATGGAATGATTTTGGCTAATGCGGACAAAGAGAATATGCGCGGCCTGGACTTAAAGAAAGCCAGCCAGGCGGCGGAGAATTACAGCCGGGCATGCCAGGTCACTTGCCGGCTGATCGATCCGATGGGCGTTACCCAGTATGTCGCGACACCGCTGCCAGCGCAAACCAGGATCTGCGATCTGGCCGGAACGGTGCTGCCGGGAGCGCGATCCTCTGATGATGCCGGAAAATCGCAGATATGTGCCAATTCCCATCTTTACGGCTGTTACCAGGCGGAGCGGTTTGGTGGCCGATATATTTATTTCTGCCCGCTCGGCCTCACACACTGGGCGGCGCCGATTATGCAGGAAGGTACGGTCGTCGGCGCGCTGCTCGGCGGTCCGGTGCACATGGTCGATCCGGAGGAATTCCTGATCGATGAGCTGGTCGCCAAGAATGGCATTCATCCGGATTATATCCCGGAACTGAGCCGGCTGATGGAAGAAGTCCCGGTGATCGGCACGGAAAGGGTCAATGCGCTGAGCGAGCTCCTTTATCTGACAGCTTGCGCCGTATCGGATGAATCATTCCGCAGCCTGCAGCAGAAAAAAGATTCCGGCGACTTGCAAGCCCAGCTTTGGGAACAGATCAGATTTATGAAGTCTTTCACCTATAAGGAAGAGGAAGACCTCGCTTACCCGATCGAAAAAGAATCCCAGCTGCTGGAGATGATCGAGATCGGGGACAAGTCGGGTTCGCAAAAAATCCTCAACGAAATTCTCGGGCATATCTTTTTTTCCAGCAGCGGCAGCATTGACGTCATGCGCGCCCGCGTGATCGAGCTGGTTGTCCTGCTGTCGCGGTCAGCAATCCGCGGCGGCGCCGACGTGCAGCAGATTTTCGGCTTGAATTATACTTATCTCAACAAGATCAACACGTTCCGCAATATCGATGAAATCGCCTACTGGCTGTCCGGTATCATGGCCCGGTTTACCGACCAGGTCTTTAACCTGACCAACGTCAAGCATGCCGATGTCATTTACCGGGCGGCTGATTATATCAAAAAGAACTACATGAACAAGATCACGCTGGAAGAAACTGCCGCTTATGTTTTCCTCAGCCCCGCCTATTTCAGCCGGGTTTTCAAGGAGGAAATGGGCGATAATTTTAACATTTACGTCAACAGCGTCCGCGTCGAGGCCGCCAAGAAGCTGTTGCTAAATGAAAAAGTTCCCCTCGTCGACGTATCGACCCTGGTCGGTTTTGAAGGCCAGAGTTATTTCTCGAAAGTATTTAAAAAGCTGACCGGAGTCACCCCCGGCAAATTCCGTGAATCCAGAGGCAAAATCAAGCCTTTGAAATAAGATCATCAGGAGGAAATTGAAATGGAAATTCTTGACAAAATCTCGGAAGCCCTGCAGCGCGGCAAGGCCAAAGACGTGCGGACGATGGTCCAGGAAGCCCTGGATTCCGGGGTCCCGGCCCAGAGAATCCTCAATGAAGGGCTGCTGTCTGGTATGGATGTCATCGGCGTCAAATTCAAGAACAACGAAGTCTATGTGCCGGACGTGCTGATCGCCGCCCGGGCCATGAAAGCAGGTACGGAGATCCTCAAGCCACAGCTGATCGCCGATGGCGTTAAAGCCAACGGCAAGCTGGTTATCGGCACAGTCAAAGGCGACCTGCATGATATCGGCAAGAATCTGGTCGGCATGATGATGGAAGGCAAAGGCCTGGAAGTGATCGATGTCGGCACGGATGTTTCCGCCGAGAAATTTATTGCCAGCGCCATCGAGAACAACGCCCAGATCATTTGCTGTTCCGCTTTGCTGACCACCACCATGGGCGAGATGAAGAATGTGGTCGAGGCCGCCAAGGCAGCCGGCATCCGCGACAAGGTCGTCATCATGGTCGGCGGCGCCCCGGTCAACGACTCGTTCGCCAAGAGCATCGGCGCCGACATTTACACGCCGGATGCCGCCTCCGCCGCTGAAGCGGCAATTGCCGCCTTGCAGGCGCGGGCCTGCTGATTATCGGGCAGTCTTAAACCTCGATCAAAGAGACCAGGACAATCGGCCGTCTTTTCGTCCGATCGAAAAGCCAGTCGCGCAGCTGATCGCGAAAGACTCCGGACCGAACCAGTTCGGTCAGCGATTTGCCGCCGCCGCTGGCTTTTCGGACGATCTGGCCGATTTTTTTCTGGCACTCCGAAATAACACGGTCATACTCGCTGCCATAGATGAAACCGCTGGCCTGAACGTTCGGATCGCCGGACATCTGGCCATTAGCGGCATTGACAGCAACAAAGACCGTCACAACGCCGTCTTCGGCCATCAGGCGGCGGTCGCGCAGAACCGGATCGTCGGCGCTAACCATTCCGGAACCATCGATCAAAACGCCGCCGGCGTTTGTAAACCCGCTGATACGGGCCTGGTTGTCTTTATATTCGAAAATATCGCCGTTGCCCAGCAGAAAGATGTTTTCCCAGGGCATGCCCAGCTGGTGCGCCATTTCAGCGTGCCGGTACAGGTGCCGGTATTCGCCGTGCCCAGGGATGAAGAAGCGGGGCTTGACCAGGCTGTGCAGCAATTTGAGCTCTTCCTGATAAGCATGGCCCGACACATGGATTTCTGACAGCGACTCATAGATGACATGGGCGCCGCGCTTGAACAGCTCGTTGATCACCCGGTAGATGGGTTTTTCATTGCCGGGAATCGGGCTGGCGGAGAGAATCACCGTGTCGTCGGGCAGGATTTCCACGCGCTTGTGTTCAGAAAAGGCCATCCGGGTCAGCGCCGACATGGGTTCGCCCTGACTGCCGGTGGTGATCAGGACCAGCTGGTCGGCGGCATAGTTCTCGATCTGGTTGACCTCGATCAGGGTGTCCGGCCGCATGGCCAGATACCCCAGCGAATTGGCTGCCGTGAAAACATTAACCATGCTGCGCCC
>DOFA01000047.1:2753-4046 GCA_003532195.1 Clostridiales bacterium | reverse complement strand
CGGCCGGCCTTTTACCTTGATCCGCGGCACTCCGGCCTTATTGTCCTGGAGCGGTTCAATGTTCGAGTACCTGATGCCCAGCCTGGTCCTGAAAACGCCGCCCGGCAGCATATTCAGCCAGAGCTGCCATGCGGCGGTAACCCGCCAGATCAGTCAGGGGCGCCAAATGAGACTGCCCTGGGGCATATCCGAATCACAATATTACGCCTTTGACATCAACTCCAATTACCAGTATTCCGCTTTCGGAGTCATGCGCCTGAGGCTGCAGTCAACCATGCGGCCGGCCCAGACCATAGCGCCCTATGCCACTTGTCTGGCCTTGACGGTCAAGCCGCGCCAGGCGCTGCAGAATATCGACCGCCTGCGCCAGCTTGGCGCGGAGGGGGAATACGGCTTCTTTGAAGCCTTGGATTTCAGCCGCCCGGACAGCTCCAATCTGCGGCCCTTTTCCCTGGTGCAAAGCTCGATGGTCCATCATTTGGGTATGAGCCTGACTGCGATCGGCAATTTTCTCCAGGGCAATCGGATGCAGTCCCGGTTCCATCAGGAACCGATGGTTCAGGCCGCGGAAATTCTCCTGGAAGAAATCGGGTCGGCGGGCCTGATCGCGGTTTATCGCCGCTGGTATACCATCACGAGTAATGTGACCGAGACCGGCGAGGAGGCGACCGAAAGCCGTTACTGCCTGGGAGCGGATCCGGAGATGCCGGTCGCCCATGTCATGGCTAACCAGCACTACCAGCTGCTGCTGACGTCGGACGGCGAAGGCTTCAGCCAATGCGACGGCTTCAGGATCAACCGCTGGCGGCCGGATTCACGGGGCGGCGGCTATGGATCCTTCATCTACTTGCGGGACCTGAACAGCGGCCAGATCTGGAGCAGCGCCTACCGGCCGACCCGAAAAGAGCCGGACAGCTATCAGGTCGTCTTTGCGCCGGACAAGGTTGAATATAACCGCCGCGACGGCGCCATCAACACCCAAACGGAGATCACCGTGTCGCCGCAGGACAACCTGGAGGTGCGCCGGGTCATCGTAAGCAATAACGCTGAAAAGCCGGTGTCGATTGAAGTGACCAGCTATCTGGAGGCGGTCGCCGATTCGTTCATGGCTGACGCCGCGCATCCGGCTTTCAGCAGGCTTTTCATCGAAACGGAATATATCGGGGCGCGCCGGCTGCTAATTGCCCATCGACGGAAGCGTTCGCCGGGAGACCCGGACCGGTTTGTCCTGCATGGCATTCGGGTTAAAGGCGGACTGCCCGAGAACGTGGAATACGAAATCGACCGCCGCCT
>DOFA01000047.1:0-2729 GCA_003532195.1 Clostridiales bacterium | reverse complement strand
GCTGCAGCAGCCGCAGGCGCTGGACGTCAGTAAACCGTTATCCTGCCGGGATGGCTTTGCCAACGATCCGATCCTCTGTTTGCGGGTCACGCTGAACATACCGGCCGGACATTCGGAATCCGTCACCTTCCTGACTGGTTTCGCAGCCAGCCGCGACGATTTGCTTCGGATTGAACGCATCTATGACCGCACGCATGACGCGGACGACCTCTTTAAATTGTCCCTGACCAGCAGCAAGCTGAAAATGAAATACCTGGCGATTACGTCAAGCCAGATGAATGCCATCCAGGAGCTGGTCAGCCCGCTTTATTATTCAAATCCCGCCTGGCGCGGATCCCCTGAGGCGCTGGAGCGCAATCAGAAAGGCCAGAGCAGCCTCTGGCGGTTCGGCATCTCCGGTGACAACCCGATCATGTTGTTGCGGGTTAACGATATTAAATCCAGCCTGATGATTGCCGATGCCTTGCAGGCTTTTGAAATGCTGCGCCTGCATCACGTGCCGGTCGACCTGGTTATTCTCAATGACGAGGAATCCGGTTATGTCATGGAGCTCAACCAGCTGATTCAGCAATTAACTTCCCGCTTGCGGATTTTCAGCCATGAGCAGGCCAAGCCTTGCCTGTTCACAGTTAACCGCTTTCAGATGAGCCCGGAAGAGGTTGATCTGCTGCTGACGGTCGCCCGGGTGGTTTTTACACCTGAAAGCGGCCTTTTCATCAGGAACATCAGACTATCGGCAGCCGCCGGCCTGGAAAAGGAGGCTGCTCCGGCAGCCCGGTCTGTCATCCGGCTGGCGCCCGGCCCGCAGGTCAGCGCTGGCCCGTCGATCGACGCACCGCCAAAAACTGATCTGCGGCTGGAGTTTTTCAACGGCATCGGCGGTTTCGCCCGCGATGGCAGGGAATACGTAATCCAGATCCGCAACGGCATGAAACCGCCGGCTCCCTGGATCAATGTCGTTGCCGGCGACAATTTCGGCTTTACAGTTTCGGAAACCGGCGCCGGCTATACCTGGGCCGGTAACAGCCGCGAGAACAAGCTGACCGGCTGGTCGAACGATCCGGTGCTCGATCCGGTTCCTGAAGCCATCTATATCAAAGATGAGAATACCGGCGCCATCACTTCGCCCTGCCTGCTTGAACCTGGTTTCGGCGGCGATTACCTGGTCCGGCACGGCTTTGGCTATTCTGTTTTTGAGCACGATGAACTGGGCCTGAAACAGAACCTTACCGTATTTTGCGCGGTGAACGCGCCGATTAAGCTCTGGCTGCTCCGCCTGACTTCCCATGGCCAATCATCCGGCCATTTCTCCGTGACCCTCTTCGCTGAATGGCTTCTCGGCACATTGCGCGAACAAAGCACCCCCTTTGTGGTGACCGGTTATGATCCGCAAAGCGAATGCCTGACTGCGCGCAATTCATACCGTGACAATTGGCGGGACAGCCAGGCTTTCCTTTTTACCAGCGAGAAAGTAATTTCCCTGACCGGGGACCGCCGGGAGTTCCTCAAGTCCAGCGTGTCCGTCCGTTACCCGAACGGCCTTTCGCAGCCTGGCTTGTCGGGCCGGACCGGAGCCGGCCTTGACCCTTGCGGCGCCATCCAGGTCAAGCTGGACTTGAAATCCGGTGAAACCCGAACCCTGGTTTTCGGATTGGGGCACGCCGACAGCCCGGTTCTGGTGGCCAGCCTGGCCAGCCGGTATCGCTCGGTGGAAGCCGCCGGCAAGGAACTGGCACTGGTCCGCGAATCCTGGGACAGGCAGCTTGGCGGCATAACCGTGAAGACGCCGGACCGGGCGCTGGACATCTTGATGAACGGCTGGCTGAGCTATCAGGTCCTGTCCTGCCGGATCCGGTCGCGGACGGCTTTTTACCAGTGCGGCGGCGCCTATGGATTCCGTGATCAGCTCCAGGATGTTCTCGCCTGCCTGGACAGCGATCCTGATTTGGTGCGCCAGCAGATTCTGCTGTGCAGTTCGCGCCAGTATATCGAAGGCGACGTCCAGCACTGGTGGCACGAGGGGAGCGGACGGGGCACCCGGACGCGCTGCTCGGACGACCTGCTATGGCTCCCCCACGCGGTCGCGCAGTACGTCCGGACAACCGGGGACACGGGCGTCCTCGACGAGCCGGTGCCTTTCCTCGAGGCCCCGCCGCTCGCCCCGGAAATGCAGGACGCCTACCTCGAGCCCCGAATCTCGAAAGAAAAGGGCCCGCTCTTCGAGCACTGCCTGCGCGCCATCGACCGGGGAATGACCGCGGGCGCCCACGGCCTTCCCCTCATGGGGAGCGGGGACTGGAACGACGGCCTGAACCGAGTGGGCCGGGAAGGGCGCGGGGAGAGCGTCTGGGTGGGGTTCTTCCTGCACACGATCCTGAGCGAGTTCGCGCCGATCTGCGAAGCCCGGGGGGACCCGGCCCGGGCCGAGCGTTACCGCGACGAGGCCCGCCGGCTGGGCAACATGCTTGAGCAGACCTGGGACGGCGAGTGGTACCGGCGCGGTTACTATGACGACGGCCAACCCCTCGGCTCGGCCTGGAACGACGAGTGCCGGATCGACGCCATCGTCCAATCCTGGGCGGTGCTCTCGGGCGCCGTTCCCGTTCGCTACGCGGAGCGCGCCATGGACGCCGTCCGCACCCACCTGGTGCGGCGCGGACCTCAGATCATAGTGTTGCTCACCCCGCCCTTCGACGGATCCAACCAGGATCCGGGATACATCAAGGGCT
>DOFA01000044.1 GCA_003532195.1 Clostridiales bacterium | reverse complement strand
ACTGGAACCTGGCTTCGACGGCTGCGTTTTGTCAGCCAGGCTGGCCTTACGCCCACGGGCCAGCCTGAAAGCTGCCCTGCTGGACCAGACTGTCGTAGCCGGACTGGGCAACATCTATGCTGATGAAGCGCTTTTTGCCGGCCGGCTGAATCCATCGCGGCCGGCAGGCTCTTTGAGCCCGGAAGAGGCCGGACGTTTGAGCGGCGCCATCATCCGGGTGCTGAACCAGGCTGTGCTTTGCCAGGGAACCACCCTGCGGGATTATGTGAACGGCTGGAACCGCAAAGGTACATTTCAGGATTGCCTGATGGTCTACGGCCGTTCGGGGCAGCCCTGCCGGCATTGCGGCAGCCTTGTGCGCAGCCTGCGGCTGGCTGGCCGGACCACCTGCTGGTGTCCCTCCTGTCAGCCGGAAATCAGCCAGACTGGGGTGACTTGAAATGCCGCACAAAAAGCTCCGTCGGGCCATCATTTGTCTGCTGGTTTTCCTGGTGGTTTTTTTCATCGCCTATGCCGCGTTTTTCCGCACCTATATCGATACGGAAAAATATCTGGAAATCGCCTGGGATTACACGGATCATGATCCCCATGTCCTGAACTGGCGGGAGCCGGTAACCGAAGTCATCTGGCAGGACGGACGCCTGCTGGTGCATATGGTTCTGCATACGGATCAGGATCAGGAACGCGGCCCGTACAGCCTCTATATTGATCCCTTCCAGCAAAAAGTCGTTTCCGAGGACGCGCGCCGATAATTCAGCTGATCAGCGTGATGGCTTCGACCGGGCAGGATTCAGCCGCATTTCGGGCTGCGTCTTCGTCGTTTTCCGGTACGGGATCCGCTATGACCCGGGCGATCATGTCATCGTCCATAACAAAGACCTCCGGACAGATCGAGACACATAATCCACAGCCGATGCACAATTCTTTATTCACTGAAGCTTTCATCCAAGGATCACCTTCCTTGATATATGCCGGCTGGTCTTTGCAAGATCAAAACCGGACTGGTCATAACAATTATCCGTTTAGCGGCGGGGAACGATTTCCAGCCAGTAACCGTCCGGATCTTCAATAAAGTACAACCCCATGCCCGGATTTTCGTAGCAAATGCAGCCCATATCCGCGTGCAGCCGGTGCGCGGATTCGTAATCGTCAGTCCGGAAACAGATATGGGATTCATTGTCGCCCAGCTCGTAGGGCTGATGCCCTTTAAGCCAGGTCAGTTCCAACCGGAAACTGCTGGCGCTGTCGCTGAGAAAAGCGAGGACAAATTCACCGTGTTCCGGCTGATTTTTACTGACGACATGAAGGCCAAGCGCTTTTTCATAGAAATCAATCGAGCGCTGCAAGTCAAAAACATTCAAATTAGCATGATCGATCTTGAAAGTCATATCATTCACCTCCGCAGGCATGGTTCTATGATAGCATGAAGCGGCGCCCGGCGTCGATATGGGCTGCGAAAACTATTTGCCGACGAAAACCCCGAAAACCCCGAAAACTATTTTGCCGTACGAAGTATTCTCAATTCCGGGCCCGTATGCTATGATAGGACTATTTAAGAGTATATGATAAAATAAGCGCTTTGTTATAAATAGATGGGCTAGGAGTGTGAATGGAATGGACCTGTTTCAAAAATGCCGGGATTATACCAAAGCCAAGCAGGTGATGGCCTTGGGAGTCTATCCGTATTTCCATATGCTGACCTCCGGTCAGGATACGGAAGTGATGATGGATGGACACCGGACGATTATGCTGGGATCCAACAACTATCTTGGGCTGACCGCAGACCCGCGGGTTCGGGCTGCCGCGATCCAGGCGGTGGAAAAATACGGCTCCGGCTGTTCCGGATCCCGGTTTCTCAACGGGACGCTGGACATACATGTCGAGTTGGAACAAGCGCTGGCCAGTTTCCTGCAAAAAGAGGACTGCCTGATTTTCTCAACCGGCTTCCAGTCCAACTTATCCATCATTTCTTCGATCGCCAGCCGCGGCGATTATATTCTTTCCGACACCTTGAACCACGCCAGCATTGTCGACGGCACCCGGCTCAGTTTTGCCAAAACCATGAAGTTCAAGCACAATGACATGGAGGATCTGGGACGGCTGCTCGAGCATTGTGCCGCCGACGAAAAGGCCGGGATTCTGATTGTTACCGACGGCGTTTTCAGCATGGAAGGCGAGATCTGCAACCTGCCTGGCATTGTTCGCCTGGCCCGCAAATACGGCGCCCGCGTCATGGTGGACGATGCCCATGCCATCGGCGTTCTCGGTGAACGCGGACGCGGCACAGCCGAATATTTCGGTCTGGCAGGGGAAGTCGACCTGATCATGAACACCTTCTCGAAAACGCTGGCCTCCTTGGGCGGCTGCGTCGCCGCAGATGCCGATGTGATCCATTACATCAAACACAATGCCCGGCCTTTTATTTTCAGCGCCAGCATCCCGCCGGCTCAGATTGCCGCCGCCCGGGAAGCCCTGCGGATCCTGGAAAGCGAACCGCAGCGGGTGCGCCGGCTCAACGAGATCGCCGGCCATATGCGGCGCGGCCTGACCCGGCTGCCCCACGTCCGCATCCATGACAGCGGCAATGATATTGTGCCGATCATTCCGATTTTGACCGGCAATGTGGGCCGCACGCTGGTCACCGCCAAAAGCCTGCTCGATGGCGGAGTCTATGTCAATCCTGTCTTCCCGCCTGCCGTTCCATCCGATAATTGCCTGCTCCGTTCCAGTTATACGGCAACGCATACCAATGCCCAGCTGGATGAAGCGCTCGGCATCATCGGCTGCGTCTTTACCGAACTGGCCGGCCGATCGGATATCGATTTTAGCGTCGACGTCTGATTCGTCAGGCGTTTGACGTTCGCGGAGGTTTGCTCCGGTGACCCATGAAGCGGAGATCACGTTCCACGCAACACCGCTGGAGGAAATCCTGCGGGTCGATGCGATCTATACGCTGCATTATTTTGAGTATTCACGCGACTACCTTTTCACGGGCGAAAAGCACGATTTCTGGGAAATGGCTTATGTCGACAAAGGCGTCGCCGGCGTGCTGGCCGATAATTCCGGCTATCTGCTCCGGCCGGGCGAAGCGATTTTCCACCGTCCGAACGAATACCATAATATTTGGGCCAACGGGATCTTCACCAATGTCATCATCGTTTCGTTTGCCAGCGCCAGCCCGGCCATGAGCTTTTTCCAGCACAAGATCATCCAGATCGGCGACCGCGAAAAAGAACTTCTGGCCGCGGTGCTGCGGGAAGGGCAGCTGGCGTTCCGGGAAAGCCTGGACGACGCGGATCTGACCCGCTTCACCCTGCGCGAAGACGCCCCGGCTGGCTGCCTGCAGATGATCAAGATCCTGTTCGAGCAGCTGCTGATCAGCCTGATGCGNNCGGCGCCGATCGCCCGCGCCAGCCGCCTGTCCGCGGATTCCAAAGACCGGCACGAACAGCTGGTGGTCAGCCGAATCAACCAATATCTGGAAAAGAACCTGCACCGGCAGGTCAGCCTGGATGAAATCTGCACTGAGCTATCCTTCTCCCGGACTTACCTGAAACAAGTCTATCGCAAATGGTCCGGCGACAGCATCATCCATCATTTTCTGATGATGAAAATTGCTGCCGCGCGCCGGCTCATCAGCGAAAAGCAATTCACATTCACCGAAATCGCCCAGCGGCTCGG
>DOFA01000080.1 GCA_003532195.1 Clostridiales bacterium | reverse complement strand
TCCGGCTGGCATCCAGCACGGCCTCGGCCTCGATGTGGAAAGCCAGGTCAAAAGACAGGGGAACCAGGGTCAGGACCAGCAGCTCAAGCTTGGCGTCGCAATGGATAAACGCCTGCCTCGGCTGGCGCAGGTCGACAAACGGTTCTCCGTTCAAGGTGATCCGAAAAGCGACTTCCGCGTATGGTGCCAGCGCTGGCGTCGTTTGGCCAGCAAAGGATAGCTTGCCGGCATAGGTTGCCAGGCCGGCTTGCCAGGCGGCTGCCAGCGATTCATTGAGAATGCTTTCATCAAGTTCCAGATACAGGTCGGGTCCAGGCATCATGCCCACCATCCCTTCATAGGTAATGCTGATCGCAGTAAATGGCTGCTACACAGGCAAATGATTGATAAGCGCAAGCAACAGCTAAAAATTTAAATACAAACGCAGCCGCTGACTCATTCGGGGGAATTAACGCCGCAACCATTTTAAGCTGGTTTTTCTATGCATCAATAAATCGATTTGTGACAATATATGACAAGTATATCAAACGAGCCAGAAAATGTCCAGATCTCTGGAGCGCTAAAAAATGAAATAAATCGTCTGTTATGAGCCGATATCTGTTATAACCCCAGGACCCGCCGGGCATTATGATAAAAGACATCGGCCACGTCTTGCCGGTTCAATCCGGTGGCCTGCGCGGCCTTCTTGAAGGCGAGGATTTCTTCATACATGAAGAAAGTCAGACTTTGAGCTGTCAGGGCATCGACTACCCGCATGTGGCTGTCCAGAGACGCCGGATCATAAACTCCAGGCGGCACCAAATTGATATAGTTGCCCTGTTCGCAGATCCGTCGTGACCGCATGCGTAAAATCGGCATATCGCTGCCAAAGAGGATCCGGCGCGGTCCGACAGCCTCGATTAATTTTTCGAAGGTATGCTGGTTCGTGTTGGCGCTGATGTCAAAAAGAAGATTCGGGGCCTGATTGAGAACCTCGAATGCATTGCCAATATCCTCATCACAGTAAGCTCGGCCCACGTGGGCGATAATCAGCTTGATGTCCGGAAATTTTTGGGCTATTTCGGCCATTTGCGCCAGGTTGACCGGATCTTTCAACCGTTGACTGCGCGGAATATGAAGCACGACCACGGCCTTCATCGCGTTCAGCACCTGCAGCTGGTGCGGCGGCAGAAAATCGAAGATGCGGATTTCATTTTGCGGAATATAGGCCGGCGCAAAATTGAGGTATACTTTCGTGCCTCTGAAACCGCCGGCCAGGATTTTTTCCCTGACTTCATCACCAGTCCACTCCGGTACAGTGATCAGAAGAGCCGGCAGAGCGTATCTTTTCGCGCTGTCCGCCACATAGCGATTATTCGCCTCGAGATCGATATCGTTGGTGGGCTGGCCCATCAGCAGCGGCAAAACCTGCTTGTCCGGAAACAAGAGCCGGTAAGTCTGCAGCAGGTCCTCGACCGAATTATCCCTGGCCACCAGGGACGGCCAGGATACCGACCGGATCAGTGTATGTTCAGATTGGATCCGGAATTGTTCCAGCCAGATGTGCGTATGCGAGTCAATAAACTGATCCGGCAAAAAGTCCTTGATATGTTCCAGATAAAACTGTTTATCAACAGGTTTGACTGCAAATAATTCATTCATTTTTTTAACCTCGCCGTATGCGTTAACGTTTCCAACTATAATTCAAGCTCGAATATTTGTCAATCCTACTCTGCCGCCGGTTATTATTCCAAGCAAAAAACCAGCCGGCCAAGCCTGGTTGTCCGTCCATACAGGACAAACTTGACAAGAAATGACTTTCGATATAAAATAGCGTTAACCTTTACGCATTAAAAACTGGAGTGATGATCATGAAACCTGCTACTGGTTTGATATCCTTATTTGCCGGTCTGTATGACAGTCTCGACCCTCAGTATAAGTTCACCTTTGAACCCTTTATTACCCAAATCGTCGAGAAATTAACCGCCTGCGGCCTGAACGTGCTCGAACCCAGGACCTGCGTCCATGAAACCGATATCCAGAATGCCCTCCGGTTCTATGAACAAAATCAGGCCGATGCGGTGATCATCCTGTTTCTGGCCTACCACCCCTCCCTCGTTTCCGCCGGAGCGTTGGCCGGAACCAGTTTACCGGTGATTTTTCTGGATACAACGGAATGTTTCGCTTTTGATGAAAAAACCGATCCGGACCTGATCATGCGCTGCCATGGCATCCATGGCGTTCAGGATCTGACCTGCGTTCTGCGGCGATTAGGCAAGGATTACCATATTGAAGCCGGGCATTACACCCAAAGCGATGTGATCCGGCGGGTTGCTGACTCGGTCAAGGCCTGCTTCCTGGCCGGATGCCTGAAAAATAGCCGGGTTGGCATTGTCGGCGAGCCTTTTGACGATATGGGCGATTTTGCCATGTCTTTTGCGTCGTTCGCCAAAAACTTTGGCCTGAAGATAGTCAGCTGGCAGAACAAGCCAACTGACACAAGCGCCAACCAGGAAAGAGATAATTTCTGGCGCCGGGAAATCATGGATTCTTTAACGGTCAGCCCGGACGCCGAAGGGCCGCTGGCCGATATGGCAGTGTCAAGTACCGCTGACCTGGCCCAATGGATCGACCGGGAGAAACTGGACGCCTTCTCGTTCAATTTCCTTGACTTTAACCACGATCTGGGTCTGGCGGCCATCCCATTTGTCGCTTCCAGCCTGTTTATGTCCCGGGGAATCGGATACGCCGGCGAGGGCGACGTCCTGACCGCCGCCTTGGTGGCTGCGCTTATGAAGATTTATCCGGCATCGACTTTCACTGAGATGTTCTGTCCCGACTGGCAAGGTGACCGGGTCTTTCTGAGCCATATGGGCGAGGTCAACCTGTCGTTGCTCCAGCATCCGGTTCTGGTCCGGAAAGAAGTCGAATATGTCCCCAATTTGAACCAGGGCATCACACCGGGGGTAGCGGGCGCTTTGAAAGGCGGCCAGGCAATCCTGGTCAACCTGGCGCCGCTGGCGGACGATCAGTACCAGCTGATCCTGGCACCCTGCGAGATCGTCGAAGCAGGCGCCGATGACCGCTTTCAGATGTCTGTCCGCGGTTGGATGCGCCCGAAAATGCCGCTGGCCGATTTCCTTGCCGAGTATAGCCGCCTGGGCGGCACGCATCACAGCTGCCTGTGTTACGGCGCAGATCTGTCGCTATTACATCAATTTAGCAATATAATGGGATGGCAGACGCAGATTATAGGCAATTGAGGTGAATTGCGCCCATGGCAAAAGTGACCATCAAGGACATTGCCCGTGAATCCAACGTTTCGATCGGAACAGTTTACCGCGCCGTAAACAACTCCGGCCGCATCAATGAAGAAACCCGCAAGCGGGTCATGGAAACGGTCAGCCGACTGGGATATAAGGCCAATTCAGCCGCCCGCGGTCTGGCTTTACGAAATAAAGCCAAAATCATGGTCATTATGCCTTCCGATCCCGAATCTTTCTGGGGCGATGTCATCCAGGGAGCCCGGCGCGCTGCGGATGAACTGTCTGACTTCGGCGTCAAAATAATCGAGTTTTTCCATAAAGATGGGCTCAGCCGCGAGCAAAACGCTATTGATGTTTTAAAAGCCAATCCGGTTGACGCCATCGCCATGTCGATTGTCAATCTGGATGACAGCGGCCTGATTCTGCTCTATGCCAAAGACAAGAACATTCCCGTGGCCATATTCAATGACGACATGGTGAGCCGCGATCGCCTGTTCTTCTACGGTCCCGACAATTACCGGGCTGGGCGCATGGCAGCCGAACTGA
>DOFA01000118.1 GCA_003532195.1 Clostridiales bacterium | reverse complement strand
AGGATAAAACCGCCGATGACCAAAACAGCGAGTAAAGAGTAGGCGATGACGGGCAGGGCCTTAGAACGCGGACGTGCCTTTTGCGCCGGCGCGGCCGGGTAAGCAGGCGCAGGCTGATAAGCAGGCGCAGGCTGATATGCTGGAGCAACTGGCTGGTATGTCGGCGCGGATTGAACGAAAGCCGGCGGCGCAAAAGGCGCTGCCGGTTCGACGGGAGCGCCGCAAGCCGGGCAGAACCGGCCTGCTTCGTCCACTGGGCTGCCGCATTGGCTGCAGAAAGCCGCGCGCGGCTGCTGACCTTCAGATGTCGGGGGTGCGCTGTAAACAGGCGCGGCAGTGTAAGTGGTGAAGGGGGCTGCCGCCGGCTGCGGCTGGGTATTATAACCGGCGGGATACTGCGCTTTGGCTTTGCTGAGAACGGTCTTGCATTTCCAGCCGTACTGGCTGGCGGCTTCTTTGACAGACTTGGATATGGCGCCCAAATCGAGATTGATCTCATACGCCCGGCCATCCGGACCGTATTGAATCGACTTAACCTTGCGGTAAAGCGTTTTCCCGCTCTGGAATGAAGATCCGCCGTCGAAACCGCCGGAAAATCCGCTGCCGGTTTCGGTTGTCATCTCCCAGATCAAGGCAGTGCGCGCCGGTTCATCCAGTAAAACAGACGCCTCGTAGACAATCTTTTTCGTACCTGTGCTCCAGCCGGCATCGACTAATTCGGCACCGATAACCAGGTCGGTTCCCTGGCCGAGTTGAAAGGGAATGCCCATTTGTGCCAACCGGGCCGTTATCTGACTGATGATTGCCTGCTTGCTCATGGTATCCTCCTGAAAATTTACCGCATTGGAGTTTTTGTTTTTAATGATGCTTTTTCCATTCTATAAAACCTGGTTTTAGCTGTAAAGCAGTCTAGATTAAGTTATGATGTATCCTCTGTGTCAGTTGCACGCAAAAGAAAGGGGCCGCCTCAGCGCAGTTGATCACTGCTCTTGCGGCGGCCCTTATTTTTTTGCACGGTATCCGGCCGTTCAGACTGCGCCCATGAACTGTTCGTACACTTTTGCGTCTGCCAGAGCTTCATAGAGCAGCTCACGGCGCCGCATCTGGTGCCAACCGCTCCATTTCGTTTTCACTTCGTTCCGAACAGGCGGTCGCCCGCGTCGCCGAGGCCGGGCACGATGTAAGCGCTGCTGTTGAGTTTCTGATCGAGCGCAGCGCAGTAAATCGGCACGTCCGGGTGTTCTTTGGCCATGAAATCGACGCCTTCCCTGGCGGCGATGATGCAGATGAAGCGCAGGTCTTTGCAGCCGCGATCCTTCAGCAACTGCACTGCGGCAGCGGCGCTGGCTCCGGTGGCGAGCATGGGGTCGAGGATAAAAGTAATGCTCCGGCTGATGTTGTCCGGCAGTTTACAGTAGTATTCCACCGGCTGAAGCGTATCATGATCGCGATAGAGCCCGATATGGCCGACGCGCGCGTTCGGGAGGATTTTCTGGATGCCCGGAACCATGCCGAGGCCGGCGCGCAGGACAGGAACCAGCACGATCGGGCAGTCGGCCAGCATCTTGACCCGGGCGGAGGCTATAGGTGTCTTGACCTCGGTCTCGATCAACGGCAGGTCTTTCGTGATCTCATAGACCATAAGCATGGAGACCTCTTCCACCAGTTCGCGAAACTCCTTGGTCGTGGTATATTGATCTCGTAAAAGCGAGATCTTGTGCTGGATCAGCGGGTGTTCAAAAATAAAAGCATGGGCGATTTGCATAGAAAACCTCCGGTTTTATTCGGCAGCATCATTCTAGCACCAAAAAAAGGGGTAAGCAAGCCAGGACTGGCAGCAGGTGCTGATTGATCAGTAGCCATGCTGCTTCCGGTAATCGTATGGGGAACGACCTGTTGCTTCCCGGAACAGCTTCCCAAAATAGCTGGAACTGTTATACCCGCACATTCGGCCCACTTCCTCGATGGAGCAAGAGCTATGCCGTAAAAACTGCTTGGCCTTAGCAATCCGGATTTGTTTCAACTGTTCCATGACCGTGACACCTTGATACTGTGCGATATACCGACAGAGAGAATATCGGTCCATATGCACCTGCCGGCCGATATCAGCCAAGGTGATCGGTTCGGCAAAATGGGTTTCCAGATACTGCTGGACAGTTAACGCCGGTGGGGATGCTGACGCGAATTCATCATTCAACCATTCGGTCAGCCAGTTGTAACCGGCGGCGGAGCGGGAGACGACCGTGCTGCTGCCTTCGCACAATCGACTTAAATCCGCACAGGAAGAGGAGAGCAGTGGCGAGACCCGGAAGAAAAACGTGTCCGGCAGGTGAAAATAATCCAATATCCCCTCTCCGCCAAGAAAGGTTACCCAAAGGGTGGCGAATTCCAGACCAGTTCGCTCGTAGCTGTGAGGAACATCCCGCCGGCAAAATAAACCTTCTCCCCGCGTAAGTACTTTGGTTTGCCCGGCAACACGAAACAATCCTTCCCCTTTAGTTACCCA
>DOFA01000231.1 GCA_003532195.1 Clostridiales bacterium | reverse complement strand
TTCCGGATCGTTTGCCAGTTCGCCCAGTTCCATCTCGATGAACGCGATGGCCGGAAGCCCCTGGAAATCCTTTTGATGGCCCAGCAGGAGTTCGTTGAAAGCAACGGGGCCCAATGAACTGACGACAGACAGCCGCACCGGAGCCAATTCATAATAAAAATGCAAGCCGCCGTCATTTTGCACCGCCGGTGTTTTCCCGGTGCGCAGTGATCGTCCGTCGCGGGTGACATAATAGAGGTCGCCCATCGCCGTGATCGGAATATGCTCCATCACCCGGTAAATCGAAATGTAGACCGAACTTTTCGGTTTGCCATCGGCGCCGGGAACGCAGCGGGCCAAGCCTAGTTCGATCGGGAAAAACTCATGGCGGAATGTTGGGTCGATTTCGACAAACACCGCCTGCCCGTTGGGCTTGTCGTGCTCACCGAGCGCGTAATAGGCAGCAAAATCTGCCGGTTCGAGCATCGAGGCAATCAAAGCTTCTGGAATCAAAGAAAGATACAGATGAATCATCATCGAGCCACCCCCTCCTTTGGGAAATCATGACAAAGCGCGGCCAGGTTTCCATGCCAAGAGGCAATGCTATCTCTGCTTCCAGTATAGATCCGGATCGGTTATGGCGCAAGCGACGGCGGCCAGACCGGGGGCTACTCCTGCCGGTCCGTTCTTTCAGTCGCTGCCAGATCGACTAAATCGTAACGATGAATCGCCGGAATACGGAGGGTGACTGTCGTGCCGATTCCGGCTTCGGAATCGACCGTCAGTTCACCCAAGCCGCCGTAAATTAAGCTGATCCGCATATTGACATTGCACAGGCCGATATGCTGGCTTTCCGGCAGATAGGGCTCCGCCATCCTGGCCTTGAGCACGCGCAGGGTCTGGGCATCCATTCCCAAACCGTTGTCCCGAATGATGATGACCAGTCCCTGTGGCTCAGCCTGCACGGTGATATTGATTTCCTTTTGTTTTTTCGGGCAATATTTCAGGCCGTGCTTGATGCAATTCTCCAGAATCGGCTGCAAGGTGCACTTGGGGATAATATAATCTTCGGTCTGCGGGTCTATATCCCATCGGGTCTGAAACATTCCCTGGTAACGGATATTCTCGATCTCCAGAAATTTTTTCGCAATGCTGATCTCTGTCTTCAGATCGATCAGGTAGTTGCGGGTGTCCAGCAAGTTACGGATAATGTCGGAAAATATGGAAATGATATGTGTCGCTTGCTTGTTTTTCGGTGTTTCCCGGGCTATGCTGAAGCTGATGATCTGCAGAGTATTCAGCAGGAAATGCGGATTAATCTGGGTCTGCAAGGCGATGGATTGGGCTTTTTTCAATTCTTGCAATTTAACTTGAAACGCTTTTTCGATCGAAGCGCTCTGACTGACAGCCTTCAGGATATTGGCCTTGATAAACCTGACCTCCGGGCTGCCACCGTCCTTATCTTCAGCCAGTTTGCCGTTCTCCTCGGCGGAAGCTTGAAAAGCGGAAATGATGTTCAGGATGTTGCCATAGCTATTATAGGCCATGAACAAGGATAGCACGATCGCCAGCAGCACACTTGTGCTCATGCCGAGAATCAGGATGCCAAACAGGGACCCCTTGATATTTCCGAATTCTTTAATTTCGACTTGCGACAGATAGGTGTATTTCCCGCTGGTAGCGTACGCCATGTTAATCGTGTTACGTCGTGTGTGGATGGAATATTTCTCCGCGGAATCCGTTTTCATGCGGTACAGTTCGCTCAACCCGGCAAAATCCCTGACTTGCCGGCCTGTCAATTGTTCATTGTCGCTCATGACGATCATGCCGTTCTCGGCGACAATCGCATCGTTTTTATTCATCTTCATGATCATGTCCATGTAGCTGTAGTCGATATTGAAAACCAGAATCCCCTGCAGCACGGAGTTGACGATGATCCCCTTGACAATGCTGATGGTCTTGCGGTTGCCGACCGGCTCGATCCGGTACCACTCGCTGTCGCCGTATTCATGATAATACCGGATCCAGTCGGTATCGACGAAAAGGCTTTCATCGATGAACTGGTTCCAGGCGATGATATAGCCATTTTTCGGACAGTAATAGTAAATCGTGTCATAAAGCCGGTTGCCGGCCTTCAGCAAGGCCAGGCCGTTAACGGCTTCATCACTGTAAGCCGTAGTCATGCGCTGCTTGTATTCCAGGTATTCCCGGGAAAATCCGGTCAGCAGCAGGATATCCTCGTTGGAGCGAACCGACAGGTAATCCCGCTCGATAGTCTGGTTAATTAGATCGAGCGTATTAGCCGATTGCATGAAGTTCTTTTCGATCAGCAAGGTTATTTCCGCTTTCCGTGAGAAATCATACATGTAATAGGTGATGACCAAAAACAGGCTGACAATGACGAGGATGATGGAAAAGACACTGCGGAAATAGCGAAAGAAAATGCTTTGGAATTTATAGTATCGCAGCATGCCCAGCGTTTTAGCCAGCTTGTTCCGGAAATTCCGGGCTGGCTTATCCGGTTTCATCGGAATTCATCCTCCGCAAATGCGCCCGGAAATCGGCCGGAGAATATCCGGTCGCCTTGAAAAACATGCTGTAGAAGCGGCCGCGGCTGTGGTAGCCCACCATTTGCGGCAGCATGCCGATCTTGACGGCAGGGTCAGCCAGCAGGCCGATCGCTTTTTGGATTCTGACCCGGCAGAGATAATCGATAAATTTCTCCCCGGTTCTCTGCTTGAAAGCGCGGCTGAAATAGTCCGGATTCAAAGCGACATGCTCCGCTACGATTTCCAGCGACAAATCATCGCTGATATGGCCATTGATGAACTCTTTCGCTTTTTCGATCGCGAACATACCGTAATCCTGCTTGCTGATTTCTGTGGTAAAACTGTACATGAACCGGGACATCGCGTGCATCATCTCCGCCACTGTACCGCAGTGTTCTATTTCACCTCGCAGGTCAGTCAGCTTCGGATCGGACGCACTGGCGCCTGATGCCGAATATACCCGGGTCAAAATCGACTGAACAAAGGTTTTTAAAGAATCCGTGTCCATATGCCGATATTCAACAATCAATTCCAGCAGCCGGTTGGCGGTATACGGATCGCCATCATGCAGACGGTTGACAATCTGCGGGACAGCTTCATCAGCTCCGATCAGATCCGCCTGTTTTTGGTTCAGATAGTCATATAATTTTTTAAAGCAATTTTCGACCGTTTCTACAGTAACCGGCTTCAACAGGTAGTCAAAAGCGTTGATGGAGATTGCTTCGCGGGCATAATCGAATTCCGCGTAGGCACTGATCAGGATAATCTTGATGTTTTTATTGGTCTCCAGCGCTTTCTTCGCCAGCGTGAAGCCAAAATCCTGATCGACGCGGATATCGGTCAGCAGGACGTCGACGCTGTAGCTGCGTATAAAAGCTTCGGCCGCCCCAACTTCCGTAAACGAGCCGGACAACTCAAACCCCAGGGACTTCCAGTCGACCAGATTGGTCAGCTGATCCAAAATGAAGTGTTCATCATCGACAATGATCATTTTATACATCGGATAATCCTGTTCGGCGGCTTAGCGGAACGCCAGGCATTGCTTATAAGCATTTTCATTATACAGTTTACTCGTCACATCGTCAAAGCCACATCCCATCCGCACCTCCATCTCATAAAAGAATCTCTGTGAACGATTGCTTGAGAAACTGCTCGAATTGATCATATCCTTGAGCGTTCAGGTGAACCCTGTCGTCACGGAAACAGTCGATAAAGTCGTCGCGGACCGCTATGTTGCCGCCTTTGTGGAAAAACGGCCCGATGTCCAGATAGGCACAGAAGCTGTGCTCCCGGGCGTATTTCCTGAGCAGCCGGTCATAACGGCAGCGCAAGTCGAAGTGAGAGGCGTTGAGTTCAGCGTAGAAGGTGCCGGGATATCGTCCGGGATTGTCGATCGGCGCAAGAATGATGATCCGGATGCCGGGGAAATCTTTTTTCGCTTGCTGGAAGACCTGGCGTGCTGCCCGGATGGATTCCCTGACGGTAAAGCCCTCGTAAAAATCGTTGGCTCCTTCGGTCCAGACCAGCGCCCGGGGGGCATACGGCCTGACCAGCCGCGGATAGTAATGCCAGAGTTCCGCGCCGGTTGCGCCGCCAAAACCATGGTTGAGTGCTTTCGGTGATTCGCCCGGCACCTCGGACAGCAGATTTTCCAGTCCTGCGGCGGTCCAGAGGCCAAAACAGGAATTACCGTAAAACAGCACCCGTCCGGTGTGGATTGGTCTTTGCTCGATCGCCAGGACATCCTTTTCGTAGCGGGCGATATTTTCACGCGCTTCCCGGCTGACCGGAACGATTGTTTTCATAGCCCTATCCGCTCCCCTGCCTGGATTTATCACAGATCCCGCAGGGCTGCCAGAACCGCCCGGACCATCTGCTCGCCCGTTCCGGCTTCCAGCTTGGTGGTTTTATTGATTCTGGTCTCATAGCCGCCCTGGGCATACGCTTCGCGGACGGCGACATAACCCTGGTCATCGTTGGTTGTGGTGCTGAGGTAGACGTTTTTACAGCCGGCGCCTTTCTTGATCTCCCGGCCCAATTCCACGAACAGCTCGCAGGGCAAGCCAATGATCGCGGCAGTGCCGCCGAGTTTGACGACCTGCATCGTCAATGTGCATTTTTTCTCTGGCAGACCGGCGACATACAGGACGCCCTCGGCAAAGTAACTGTCTTCGCAAGGCCAGAGATCGCTCTTGTGATAGATCTTGTGTTCAACTAAAGGATGTCCTGCCAGCCAGGCACGCGCCTGGCTGATATCCTCAGCTGATGGCTGCCGTATCCCGGCCTCGATGCTGCACTCCCGGACCGCGATCGGCAGGTCGTCCGCCAGTCGCGTCATTCGTTCCAGAACTTTTATGACCTCGCCGGCCAGGATCCGGCCCATCATCTGATAACGCGGCTTCAAAGTCTTAAAATACGCCTGCCCTTCCGGGCTTTGGTAATCGCAATTGCCGATATTGCCCGTAGCGCCGGACAGGAAAATGCTGACCATCTGCTCGCCGTAGACTCGCTTAAGCGTCCGGTGCAATTCTCCGGGGTAATCAGCTGAGAAGCTGTTGCCGCTGATCGTGTCGCAATGGCAGGCAAAATTGGTCACAATACCGATGGTATTACCCGCCAGGTCGTCGACGCGGATCACGCTGACTTCCGGATCTATTTCGCCGGCCTGGCGCACTATGTCGGGGTGATTAAAACAGGGGTTAGTGCGAATGGTCCCATCGCACATCAGGTAGCGGCGAATAAAGGAAATCCCGCCTTCGCTGCCGGAGCCAAAGCCGATCTTTGCCGGTACCCGGGCCTGCCAGGCAAGGACGGCCGCGTCGGCGGCCCGGTCGCAGAGGAAATCCGCGTACGGGTGTGGCGCGTCGTCGCGGTCGGTGCAGAAGCCTTGCAGCGGGCCGCCCGTATGGGCATGCGTCGCGCAGAACATAATATGGTCCGGCGCCGCGCCGGTCGCCCGGCTGACCTCTTCCCTCACCCGGACGGTCATCTCCCGGGTGACTTTCAGGCAGTCGGCGCTGATGACGATGCAGCTGCCGGCGCCGTTTTCCAAGGCCATCGCCCGAACCTGCGGCCGGTCCAGAATGCCTGTCCCGGGGCGGAGAACAAAATAACCCGGCAGGTTCATGCCCAGTTTGGGCGTTATGTCATGCTCAAAAAAACCGCATTTCATAGATGGCGCGCCTCCTAGCGCAAAAAATAGAATAATCCGCTTTTCAGGTCGTCCGTCCGAGTCAGATCCAACGTGATTTCTTCCAGTTCCTGCGAGCGGACAAAATCGCACAGATCCAGATAGAATTGACGGTAAATCGACATGTCGCGCAGGCATTGGTACTGGGCGGCTTTCATCCGGACTCTCTCGACGGCGCCCATCAGGTACTCGCGTTCAGTGATAAGCTTATCAAGCTCCGCCAGCAGGTCCTGCCTGGTAAGCTTGGCGCCATGGATCCGCAGCAGAGCCAGATACTCGCC
>DOFA01000037.1 GCA_003532195.1 Clostridiales bacterium | reverse complement strand
CGGATGGCGGCAAATCAGTTGAAATCATCGGCTGCGAATTCCCGGCCAGCCTCCTGAATGAAAGCATGACCGACTTGGTTACCCCCAGCGCTTTATTTGAATATGCTTATGTCGAACCGTTCATTGTTCCCGCCGGCGAAGTCAGGACCGGCTTTCGCCTCAGCGGCAAGGTCCGCGAAACGGTTGAGGCTTTGCTGATGGAACTGCTGCGGGAATACCAGGAGAAGTCTGACTGCGGTTATCTGGTCATTAAGGCGAATGTGCTGAAATTGCTGGCCTTGCTCGCCCGCCAGTACCGCAAAGCAGCGGATGCATCCGCGGGCGGGCTTTTTGCCAGTCACCGGGATCAAATTGCCGCGGTGCTGGAATATCTCCATCAAAAATATACCGAAGAATTGTACATCCGCGACATTTGCGCTGTCGCCCTGATGTCCAAATCCAGCCTCTCGGACGTTTTCCGCCAGGCGACCGGGAAAACGCTGATCGGCTATGTCAATTACCTGCGCATTAAAAAGGCCGAGGAACTATTGTCCGATCCCGGCCTTTCCACCCTGGATGTTTGCATGCAGGTGGGTTACAATGATTCGTCTTATTTTTCACGCGTTTTTCGCAAAGAAACCGGTGTTTCTCCGAAAATGTACCGGGAAATGATCCAGGTCGGTACCTGATCGTTATTCAACGGTTACGATCCGCTGCTCCCGATGGGACTTATAGGCGTTCTCCAAAAGTTCAGTCAACGCTTCACCCTGCTGGGTGCCAAAGGGGATCGGCGTTCCCTTCAGGATTCCGTCCAGCCACAGCCGGATGGCCATCGGCTGCGGATCGGGGAGCTTGTCCGGAATGACCCAGCCTTCCGTGCCGAATTTCCGGCTGCGGATCCTGACTTCCTTGCCCGTGCTGACCAGCGCGCCTTCAGTGCCGAGCAGCTCAAAACAATCCGCCGACCAGGGCGAAACGAACGAAGTCTCCAGCACGGCAATGGCTTTGCTCTCAAATTCGACGACCGACACGGCGTTGTCGTCGGCAGGCGGCGGGCAGCAGGTGGTGTTAAAAACCGAGGCGATGCGCCGCGGCTTGCCCAGCAAATAAGCGGCCATATACATGGGATGGCAGCCCAGGTCCATCATGGCGCCGCCGCCGGCTTTTTCAACATCATACCAGTAATCGGGCAGCCAGCCCATCAGGGCGCCGGCGTGCGCGGTGCGCATGCGAAAATAGTGGATGCGGCCCAGCAGCCCGTTGTCGATCGCCTGCTTGGCATATTGGGCCAGGCTCCCGGTCAGCTGCGGGTAGGAAATGCAGAATTTGACGCCGTTTTGGGCGATGGCTGCGGAAATCTGCTTGCATTCGGCCAGGGTCGGCGCCATCGCTTTTTCGGTAAAAATGTGCTTGCCGGCGGCTGCGGCAGCCAGCATGACCCGGGCATGATCCGATGTAGGGGTATCCACGACGACGGCATCGACATCAGACCGGCTGAGCAAGGTTTGCAGGTCCGGCTCGAAATCTACCGCCAGCTCCTGGGCCCAGGCTGCCCCCCGTTTAGCGTCTTCGTCCCAGACGCAGGTAATGGCGGCATCGCCGGACTGCTGGATCGCCCGGGCGTACCCCGGCGCGTGGACATGCCATTTGGAAAGCATGGCAATTCTGATCATGTTCTCCCCTCCCGTTTTATCGCTTTTTATAAGATAAACATTTCGCCCTGGTAAAGGAATTTGGCCATGCAGCTGGGCGCGTACTCCCGCATGGCATCGGCAAACGCCTGCGGATCGCCGCGGTGGATGGCAAAGGTCCAGAAATGGCAGGGCACGGCGATCCTGGCCTCGGATTCTCCGGCCAGCCGGGCGGCTTCGGTTTCATTGAGATTGCCATAAGCGCCGTTGATCGGCACAATGATCAAGTCCGGCTTGATTTGCCGCACCGTCCGAACCACCTCGGGATGGTAGGCCGTATCGGCAGCCAGATAGATCTTTTTATCGCTGACCATCAGCATGATGCCCAACGCGTCGGGAGCCAGCTCGCCGTGGTCGGCAAAAACAGCCGTGATTTTCAGCGTACCGATCTGCACTTCATCGCCGGCTTTCATCACATTGATCCGGTCGGGATCAAGGCCCAGTTTCCGGGCGTGCCCGGCCGCCTCCACGGACCCGAACAGCCTGGCCCGGCCGTTCGCCATCAGCAGCGGGACCGCGTCAGCATCGAAATGGTCCGGGTGGTCGTGGGATGTAATCAGGATATCCAGGTCGAGGTCCTGCGGCGCAATCAGTTTGGGCGACAGCCTCTTGAAACCGGCAATCCTTTCCGTGTAATCGGTCAGATAAGGGTCAACAGCGATCAGCATCCCGGTTGCGGTCTTGAACAGGAAACCGGCCTGTCCCAGCCAGAAAATGGCAACATCGCCAGGCTTGACCGCGGTAGTGACAATTTTCAGCGCCAGATCCATAAAATCCTCCCTGTGTGTGACAGAACGGTTATCCGCCACTTATCCTTCGATGGCAAGATCAAGATACCAGTCATACTGCCCTTTAGCCGGCAGGACACTGTTCTGCCCGTACATGCGGGCGAGGTCCGGCCGGTCGTATGTCCCGGTGCAGGCTTCCATGGCGATGTTCCGATAGCCGTGGAAGGCGCCCTCATTGACCCAGACGCAAAGATACGGGACGCGGTCGGCCGGCAGCAGCATCTTGAACAGGCTGCCATCAGAAGGATAACGATAGCCGCACCAGCCTTCGGGAAACTTTTGGTCAAAATAGTACTTGTAGGTGTTGCCCCTGGGATTGAGGGGCGGGGTCAGGCGCAGATCCTGCGTCCCGCCGTCGGCGCGTCTGGCCAGCGGCCAGTCCATCTTGCCGCCGCGCGACCCGAATCCCGGATCGGAAGCGAAAACACAGGTCACCGGAGCCGCTTCGCCATAAGGCAGGACAATTTCGCCGCCGGTTTCCACATTGAGCATCAGATGCGCTGCCCACAGGAAATCCAGATCAAAATTGCAAGGATTTTCTGCCTGGTATTCAATTGATAGCTGCCGGCTGTTCCGGAAACGGATTTTTTTCTGCAGGCGATAGGGGAAGCGGACGCCATGAACACGCATCAGCAAGGCATCACCCTGAATT
>DOFA01000152.1 GCA_003532195.1 Clostridiales bacterium | reverse complement strand
CGCATCAGCAAGGCATCACCCTGAATTTCCCAGTCCCACTTCAACCCGCAGACTTCGCCATGATCGGGAATTTCTACGCCCTGCCAGGGATAGGCCGGATAATAGATCCGGTCAATCGTCGGGAACATATCGTCGAAGCCGCTGCATTCGGCCGCCTCATAATTGCCGGCATAAGCCAATGGCCTGTATTCCCGCCCCGGATCCTGAACGAGGTACTCCCGGCCGGTCTTTTTTCGGATCAGCGAAGCCATTTTGCCGCCGTATTCGGGCAGGTAGGTCACCAGAAGCTCATCACTCTCCAAAGTGACAGCCGGAATGTCCTTATATTGGGATTCATTGATTTTCACTGCCATGTCGATCCCTCTCTTTCCTGGAAGCCATCAGACCTTGTAGAATTTTTCGGCATTATCATGGAATAGCTTCTTCAGGTCAGCCGCCGGGCAGCCGCCGGCCAGCTGTTCAATCGTCGCCGCGCAAACCTGCAGGCTGGCGGCCTGCGTGGATACCGGCCAGTCGCCGGCATAGACGGTGCGGTCGAAGCCAAAGCATTCGAAGATCTGGTACGCGTAGGGTTTCAGGTCTTCAATCGTCCAATTCTGATGGTCCGCTTCCGTTGCCAGGCTGGAAACTTTGCAAAATACATTGGGAAATTCCGCCATCGCTTTGATTTCCGAACGCCAGGGATCAAGCAGATGCCGCTTGATGTCCGGTTTGCCAATATGGTCGAGAATAAACCGGACATCCGGGCACTTTTCGATGAAACGCAGAGTGTTCCGGTTATGCTGCCAGGCGATGCAGATATCGAAAGTCAAATCGTAATCCGGGAGCATGCGGACGCCCCGGATAAAATCCGGACGCAGGCAGAATTCCAGGTCGCTCTCGAACTGGATGATACGCCGGACTCCCTTGACCCGCTTGTTGCCGGCCAGGGCCTCGACTTCCGGCCGCGCGGCTTCTCCTTTTTCCAGCGGCGCCCAGGACACAATGCCGGCGATGCGCGGATCTTCGTTTTCAGCCAGTTCAGTCGCCCAGCGGACTTCGTCCCGGTACTGTGCCGGGTCGCACTCACATTGCATGAAAATTATTTTCTCGACCTGCAGGGGTCCGCAAGCAGCGTTATAATCCGGAAGCTGATAGTTCCGGTTCAATAAAGGGATATCATCCAGCCACGGGTAACGCAGTTTTTGAATATCCCACAAATGGACATGAGCATCGATTATTGGAAAATCAATCATCCTGATAACCTCTTTTCCCAATACAACTCGTTTTTCTAGTTGGATCCGGTTTCTAGTTGGATCCGGCAATCACAGTCGTTTTGCCGATTCCTTCCGGCCCGATGGACAGATAGCCGCCGTCGATCGGCAGATCCACGCCGGTGACGAACGAGGCGTCGTCGCTAAGCAAGAACAAGGTCGGTCCAGCGCACTCGACCGGTTCGCCGCAGCGTTCCAGCATATGGTACTCGCCCCAGACCGGTTCCCATTTTTCGCGGCCGCCGCCGTCGATCTGAGACGCTTTCTCCACCTCACGGGTCCAGATCCAGCCTGGGCTGACGCTGTTGACCCGGATGCGGTATTTGGCCAGATCGAGTGCCTGGCAGCGGGTCAGCTGGTTGACGGCGCCCTTGGCTGCATTATAAGTCCAGCGGCTGACCTGGGCAATATGGGCTGAGATGCTCGACATATTGACAATGGCGCCGCCGCCGGCCTGTTTCATCGGCTCAACGACGCTTTGCACCATCCGGGCATAGGCGACCGGTCCGGTAAAAAAGCTGCGCTGCCAGTCATCGGCAGTTGCGTCAAGGCCTTTCGCCGTGAAAGAAAAGGCATTGTTGACCAGATAATTGACCTGGTGCCAGCGCCGCAGCGTTTCGGCCGCGATCTTGCGGCAGAATGCCTCGTCGATCATGTCGCCCTGCAGAAACTGCACCTGATAGCCATCGGCAGTCAGTTGCTTTTCGACCTCATAGCCGGCATCGCTGCGGCCAGTAAAGGAAACTCTGGCGCCTTCCCTGCACAGTTCCCTGACAATGGCCAGGCCGATGCCGTTTGATCCGCCGGTGACAATGGCGACTTTATCCCGGAAACGATCCGGAATGGCGACTCTTTCCATGTGCTTTTCCTCCCAGACTTCCTATACATTCCCGATTGCCGCTGTTACCATCAAATCGAACCGATACTAATAATATACAGCAAAATTCATGGTCAGTCAGGACTAAATCAATCATTTTTCCGGTTTTTTATGAACGCAGTTTCCCTCAGCCGCATGTGCGGCTTCCATCAGCATTTCACTGATTGTCGGATGGGGATGGATGGTCGCTGCGACCTCGGCAATCGTAGATTCCAGATTCATCGCCAGGCCCAGTTCGGCGACCAGCTCTGTGGCGCGCGGGCCGAAGATCTGCGCCCCCAGAATTTCCCCGGTCTTTTCGTCAGTCACGATCTTGACAAAACCGGCGGTTTCACCCATGGTCAGGGCCCGGCCGTTGCCGGAGACCGGGAATTGGCCGATCGAGACCGCATGGCCTTCTTGCCGCGCTTCTGCTTCCGACCGGCCGACCCAGGCGATCTCCGGACTTGTATAGATGCAGGCAGGCATGGCCGCGTCAAGATACTTTTGATTGCCGCCGGCCGCGTTGGCAGCCGCGACCAGTCCCTGGGCCGAGGCGGCGTGCGCCAGCTGAACCTTGCCGATGACATCGCCGATGGCATAGACTCCCGCCGCAGCGGTTTGCAGGTGTTCGTCAACCGGAATGAATCCTTTGGCAGTCGACAGGCCCAGATTCTCCATACCCAGATTTTCT
>DOFA01000201.1 GCA_003532195.1 Clostridiales bacterium | reverse complement strand
TCGGTCAACTGCCGGATGGCTTCGCCCTGCTGGCTGCGCATCAGCTGCAGGCCTTCCTGCTGGGCCTGGGCCGCCTGCTGGTAGGCCTGCTGCTGCTGGGCCGCCACCGCGCCGAAAGACTCTTTTTGATGGGAGAGCAGATTGTCATAGGCCTGGGTCTGGCGCGCTGCCAGCTGCTCCCAGATATCAGCCTGGGTCTGGCGCATTTTATCGATAATGCTGTCATATTGCTGGCGCATCGCAGCCGCCGTCTTCTCGCTGGTTGCGCTCACCTGGGTCAGGGTCTGCTGCTGCTGCTCGTTCAATCCGGTCAGCAGCTTCGTCTGCCCTTCGGCCAGCTGGGTGATGATCTGGGTCAGCTTCTCCTGCAGGACCGACCAGGCTTTCTGGGTAGTCGTGTTGACGTGCATCAGGGTCTTGTGCTGTTCGTCGTTGATCCGCTCCAGGGACAGCGTCTGGCCTTTGCTCAGGTTGTCAACCAGCTCCTGCTGGCTGGCGGCCATATTCTGCAGCATTTTATTCTGCTGTTCTTCCAGAACCTCGGAAATCTCCTGGTAGCGCTTGAACCATAAATCCGACTGTTTGTGCTGGCGGGTTTCCATCTCGGCATAAAGCCGCGCCAAAACCTGTTCGGCCTGCATCTGCCTGGTCTCCAGCTGCTGGGCCAGCAGGGACAGGGATTCGGTGCTCTTGGTGATCGCCGGCGCGACGGTCGCGGACATGACGTATTTGACCGCGCCGGCGACCGCGTCGCTCATCTTGCCGGAAGCCAGCAGCCGGACCTGGTCGGATAAAACCTGCACCGAGGAAGACATCCGGGCATCGTACTCCTTCATGTGGTTGAGCATGATCGCGGTCTCCGCGGCCTGCGTGTAAACCGGCAGCCGGCGTTCGAGGCTGACCATCAGCTGTTGCCAGGCATGCCGGACTATCTGGTAATATTTTTCGCCGGCCTGGTGCAGGACCAGCAGGCCGATGCCGGAAATCACCAGCGGCATCAGGGCCAGGAAGCGGAGAAACGCGGCATCGGCCAACGAACCGTTTATGGCATAGCCGGTCGACAGCGCCAGGGCCGAAACAGCTGCGCCGCCGAGGATAACCGCCGAACCCAGGGTTTTGCGGAAAACCGCCCGCGCCGGAGCCGGCAGGATATCCGGCAGCGGCAGCCGGCTGACCGGATCCGGAACCCAGACCGAGCCGAACATCGCCGTGCTATCCTCCGCCAATCGGTTAAAAAATTTCTGGAAATCCTCGTTCATCTGCTGGCCGACCAGCTCCTGCACGGGTTTCAGGTTTTCAATCCGGCAGTTTTCGAGGGCGTCGACGTCCTGGTCCAGCTTCTGCAGGCGGTTGCGGCTGGCCAGCGCCAATCCGCGCAAGGACACGAAGAAAAAGGCCGTCAGGGCGATCAGACCGGCGGTCGTCAGAAAAACCAGAATGATCCAGATTACACCGACTTGTTGAACCAATTCTTGCCACATAGCGTTTAGGCCTCCCGCCAATCTGCTCGATTCTAAATATTAATCCCGGGGTATACAATCCCGGCCATTCATTCTATAATAGGTTATCAGCTACCCGTCGGGCAAACCAGCCGGCGACCTCGGCACGACCAGGCTGCCAGACCGTAAAAGCCGGCGGACAAGCCGTGAAACAGCCGTTACGCCTGATGATCTGTTTTATTATACATCATAATTATCCGGCAGAACAACCGGCGCCGGAGCGAAAATCGGACTGGTAGCCAAAATGTATTATAATTGTTATTTTTAAGTGACATTGCAATAAAATATTCTTGCACGATTTGTCATGAACCTATTGCAATTCAAATCATACCTGCTATAATTGAGTTTGCAAGGCTATTCTGATTTCACTGGTTATGTCACTGTAGCGTAAATAGTCTTATCAAGAGCCAGGCAGCCAACGGAGGGCAGCTCCGCAGATTAATAAGCTGAATCAAGCGAAAAATGGAGGAAGAAAACATGAAAACTAAATCCAAGAAGAGTAAGAAAGGCTTTACCCTGATTGAGCTGGTCGTCGTCATTGCCATCCTGGGCATCCTGGCCGCCATCTTGGTCCCGGTCATTTCCGGTTTCATCGAGACTGCCAACCAGGCAACCGATAATGCCAATGCTCGCCTGATCTATCAGTCCGTTGCGATGTGGTTCGCCGCGAATAATTCGGCCGGATCTAGCGAATTCCCGGCAGAGCTGGAGCCCTACATGGGGTCAACTACCTATCCGACCGTTAAGTCGCAAACATTTGCCGGTGCTTTTGTTGCCAGTGTCGATGTAACCGGTAAAATTAGCGTTTCGACAGGTAAGGCAACTTATGATTCCTCAATCGGCAAACTCGTTGTCGGAACTGCTGCTACAACTGCTGGCGGCTCCTGATCTCTCTCGCTGTGATGTAAAAGGAGCAACTCAGGGAGTTGCTCCTTTTTATTTTCATATATATCGTTGCTTGTCGAGTCAATATGAAAACGAATTAACTTGCACCTATCAGCTAATAATATCCATCTTTACCGCAATTTTCCGTCTATTTAGCTCGCAGTAATACCCATTTAAATTCAGCGAAGTGAGGTTAGCAGATGCAACACAAAAGTAAAAAAGGCTTTACCCTGATTGAACTCATCGTCGTCATTGTCATTCTTGGCATTCTTGCAGCTATCATCGTACCGATTATCAATCACATTATCGAAACAGCTAACCAGACAACTGACAATGCTAACGCCAGGATAATCTATAATGCCGCAGCCATGTGGTTTTCTGAAAACAATGCCACTGACGACAATCTCGAACCTGTCGAAGTCGCAAGATATCTAGGCGCAACTGAATTCCCAATAGCTAAATCAGTGGCATTCGGCGGGACTTTTAGCGTCGCGGTAGCCGCAGACGGCAAAATCACAGTAACAACCGATCATCCGGCCACTTATGATCCGGCAATCGGGAAATTGCAATCCTGACCTTTATTACAATTCTCATATGTCATTTGTCCAAATTTACTAATTTCATGACAGGCAAAATGCGGCTGAAAGCCACATTCTGTAACCTAAGTATCGATTTTGCAAATTGAAAATATTTTGTGTCATTGTCTGTCATTTTGCATAATAGTGTGATATAATGGCTGTATGAGTAAATTTGCGGTTTTATGCCCTTGCGGCAGGTTGATTGGGGTTGAATCACATGATGATGAAAGGTAACCGGTTGAACCGTCCAGACGGAAATTTGATGACACGGATGGCCAGACTACGCGGCCGGCGCGGCAATGCGCTGATGCTGGTCCTCATTCTTTTTATGGTTATCTCGATATTATCCTTAGCTATGCTGGGTATGGCCGCGGTTGAAAACACCCAGGTCATTGCTGAGGAAAAAATTGACGAAGCTTATTATACCGCCCGGGCAGTCGTCCAGGCGACCTCGGACTGGATCGGCACACATTTCAACGAACGCGACCAGATGGAGGAAGTCATTCCCGAACGCGGCTTAAGCAGTCTGGATCGCGGCATAGGCAACGCCTATACATTGACCAGCGAACTGAATGGCAAGACCTACGATCTGTCGATCTGGCGCGACGAGACGGACGCGGATGTCATCTACATTAAAGCGACCGCCTATGTCGAAGCCTATAAGTCGACGGTTCAGATGTCCCTGCAGGAGACGATCGCGGCCAATGTTCTGTTTGAGGATGCCATCTATTCCGAAGGGCCGTTCGGCAAGTCGTCCGGCAACGCCAACCTGGTCGTGGGCAGTGTTGCGACCGGCTCGCTGAGCATTCCTGACAATTTAAATGTCGACGGCGCCAAGACTGTCGATAAGCACTATACCTTTTTTGACGTTACCCCGCCGTCCGGCCTCATCTGGGACATCGATTATGGTACTGTGACCCGCAACGACGGCGAATGGCTGAACGACACGCCGAATCGCAATGTCATCTATGACCAGCTGACCATTAACGACACGGTTTATGTCAAAAATACCGACGACGCCGGCAATCCGCTGGATGTGCACATTCTGGTCGACGATCTCAATGTCTCCTATGCCGCAATCATCCAGCCGGAAGACAATGACGGCGGCCGGATCTTCATCTACTGCACGACGAATATTTTCTGTGACAAGAAATTCGGCGTCGGCGGCGACCCGGATCAACCAATTGTCTATATCATCTGCAACGGATCCGGTTCGGTCAATTTCTCCGGCAACCCGTTCATGAACCTCTACCTCTACGGACCGGATGTCGATGTTGAATACGGCGGCACAACCGTTTATTATGGCGCCCTGATCGCCAATGTCTACGGCTGGAACGGTAACATCAACGTTTACTACCGGGCTCCGGAAGATCTCGACAGCTCGCCCTTTTCCACTTTGAACGGTGCCCAGGAGGGCATCCAGATCGCTGACCAGACCTGGTACGGTAATTGACCCGGCCTTTGATGACAGGGAGATGATAAAAATGTGCGGTCAGTTTATTCGGCGCAATCGCAGGCTTATACCTCTGGCCCGGACCAAAACCGGCATGACCCTGGTTGAGATTATTCTCGCCATGGCTATTCTGGCTATAGTCGTCGTGCTCATGACCCCGGTCATGGTCAGCGCTTTTCGCATGATCACCCTCAGCGGTTCCCGCCATGAAGTAGCTAAAGGGGTCGCCGGGAATATGGAAGGCGTTTTGGCCGGCAATCCGGTGACCACGACTCTGGAAGGCGTCTCGATAGCCATTGCCAGCGGCATTTCCGTCGATGGCAGCCGTTTCCAGCTGACTGACGGAACCGGTGTCAACTATGTCGACCTGAATGGCTACATCATCGAATCGATGCCGGTATCGCCGCCGACAAGGCCGGCAGCGACCACGGCAACCACTGCAGCCACAACCACCGATCCGATGGCGACCGGTCCGACGGCCGAGCCGACGGCGCCCCTGATTTCCCTGGACAGCCTGATCGTCGATGTCAGCGAATGGGCCGCCCTGTACAAGTATGGCACCATCCTCAGCACGACAACCCAAATGGATTATATGATCTCCGAGGGGGGCGTCGATCTGACCGGCTGGATCAGCTGTTCGGATATCAAAACCACTTTTTTTCTCAGCAGTAACCAATACGAATATGTGCTGACGGTCCGGCAAAGCGATAATGTCGGCAACAATGTGAGTTTCAAGATCCGCAAGGCGCCGATTGTCATTTTTCAGGCCGATCCGCTGCAGAATAATTACACTTGCTTCTATATTTATGATGATACAACAGGCGGCTACCGGCGAGTCCTGGCCAGCGACAACATCGAGCTGCGGCTTAAGCCGGGCGATTCTTTCACAAGGATCTCATCCGATACCTACAGCATCAAAAACAGCAAGCTGGACCGGACAACCGTTTATGCCCGCTGGGCGATCACCTATGACAGCAGCAACGTCACCATTAAAGATCCGGCTTCCCTGCCCTACAAGCTGGACGCCTGAAGGGAGTTGGCCGATTTATGATGAATATTAAAAAGCGCCGGGGCTTCACCCTGGTTGAACTGATTGTTGTCATAGCTATTCTGGGCATTGTCACCGCGGCGATTATGACTGTATTTCAGTTCACCAGCCGGACCATGGTCAATTCATCTCTGAGGGTAGCGCAGCAGTATGAAACCCGCGCCGCGATGAACCAGGTCAAGAAGTCCCTGGGCATCGCCGGAACGGTCATTGTTTCTGAAACTGTTCCCGCCACGCTGCCGACTGACCGCGGCTACTGTTACTATGACCAGGCCAACCAGGTGCTGCACCTGCGGACAATCAGCGGTAAAACGTATGAACTGATCGCCGACTTGCCGGCCAATCTGGCTACGGCCATCCATTTCCAGCCGATTATGGTCAACACGACTTACAATACGGTCCGCCTGCTCTGGTCGGTCGGCGACTATGATCTGAATACCGATGTTTTTATCCAGAATCTGGCGTCTTCGCTCGGAGCGGTGACGACCACCTATGACATGGGCGACGGCGTTACGCAAGGAATTTATATTGAGTTTTATTGACCGTATTTAAAGAGCAAGCAAATCATCCCAGCCCAGTCCGGTCAAGTAATGTTGATTGGAAACAGAATCATAAAGGCGGCCACTGTCCAGCAGCGGCCGCCTTCTTTGTTTATCATTCAGGAACAGGCTATTGATTGGGTGTAAAATTCGGTAAGTTCATGGGAATCAGGGAGCCGCGGTCTCCGCGGTGGTCTCCGCGGTCTCCTCGGTCGGCGCCGGTGTCGGGGTGGGCAGCGCGACATAGGGATCCGCGGTGCTGACCGGCTGGCTTTCGCGGGTCCATTTATTCAGCGGATCATCAGACGGTTCCAGTTTCTCGATGCCATAGTAGTTGACCCAGAATTCGATATCCAGGAGTCCGGTTATCGTATCGACCGGAGTCATGTATATGCTGTTGATGATGATCGTCCGGTTCAGGCTGTCGAAATCGTCCAGCAGCTCTTTGATCTGGGCGAAGGTGCCGGTGGCGACGACCTGGACGCTATAACGCTCGACTTCATCGATAATCTCTTTGTCGGTTACGGCCGGCGCGGTCTCGCCGCCGGTCGGCTCACCGGCTTCCTTGTGCAGCGCCTGGTATTCCACCGCGATCTCCTTGATCCGGTAGGTCAGCCGGGTGATCGTCGCTTCGTCCGTAGTCAGAAGCTGCGACTGCAAGGGGGAAGGGCCGTAAATCGACGGATTGAAGCCGTGTTTCTGCAGCATGGCATGGGTGAAGACTAATAGCGCGTCCGGCGCGACGCCGTCGAGGAAAGGCACGGACAGGTCTACGATTTCAGTCAGGTTTTCATCGCGGGTCTTTTCCATCGCTTTGGCGACGGTCAGGTCAAAATTGATATTGTCGATTGTGTTGATCAGATCATTCTCTTCGGTCTGCAGTTTCTTGAAGGTCTCAAGGCCGGGCTTCAGAATGAATCTGTACTCAATAAAGACCAGGGCGATGATCAGCAGCAGGGTCAGCATGATGACTTCGCGTTTAGATAGTTTCATTTGCTTTCACCTCCCGCCAGCTGGCAAATGATGCTGAAACTGATCTGTCCGTCAGCCAGGACATTGATGCCGGTCAAGGTGACTGTGGCGAACATCGGATTTTCCAGGAAAGTATGGTACATGTCCATCGGATCGGTGATCGTCCAGGACACGCATTCGAGATTGATCAAAATGCCGTCGTACTCCGAGAAGGTGTACTGGGTGTTGGCCGGGGTCATCTCCCGGATTTGGGTCAGCAGCCGGGAATTGACGATGTCCATCTGGTGGATCTTGTTGGTGGCGCTTTGCAGGAGTTTCAGGTATTCGTTGGATAAAGTCGCCTCGCGCTTGATGCGGGCCGCTTCGGCGATCTTGTCCTTGACTTCCTGCGAATCAATGTAGGCCTGCTTTTCGGCGATGCTCGCCTTCATGCTGGTAAAGTACAGGTAGGCGCCGCCCGCCAGCAGGATATTGCCGAGAACAAACAATGAGATGAAAATGATCAGGAAGATCTTGACACCGCTGCTTTTGCCTTTTTTCTTCTTATAGACCGAGAAAAAGTTTATGTCATACATGATTTTCGTCCCCCCTTCTCAGCCCTGATGCCGGATCATTGCGCCGATGGCATTGACGAACGGCGCAATGGGCTGATTCTGCGGCATGTTGACCTTGCCGATCTTGCGGATGACCTCGGTCGGCACCCCGAAGGCTTCCCCCAGGGTTTTTTCGAAATTCTCATAGGTGGCGGTTCGTCCGTAGAGGTAGATGATCTCCACCTTGCCGTTCTGGAGGCGGCCGGACAGGTACTGCTGGATGCGCTGGATGCCATCGTTGACGGTCGTCACCAGCGGGCGGACAGCGTTGGCCAGCGGTTCGCTGGCGCGCAGGCTGGCCAGCGAAAGGTCGAGTTTGTCGATATTGATCTGGTCCTCGACGCCGGCGTCGTTGTTATGGGTGGTGACATAACGCTCCACATCGATGCCGCCGGACGGGATGATCCGGCTGTAGGTGATCTCGCCGTTGGTGATGATGTAGGCGGTCGAGGTCACGGCGCCCATGTCGACATACATGATGCTGGAGCCTTCTTTTTGCGGCCGGTCGTTGACAGTCGTGCCGGCGAGGACCTTGCAGAGCGCGTTCGGGTGGATGTCCAGCGCCAGGGGGGTCAGGCCGCAGTTGCGCAGCAGCTTGTAGTAATCATTGATGTAGTCCATCTGCATCGCCGATGCGCGCACCCGCAGCAGATCCGGCTTGTCCGGCACTTTCTGCTTCGAGATCGTGTATTCGACGGCGACCTCCTTGTTGGCGGACAGCGAGGACTGGACCTCAAAAGCCACGACATCGTCGAGCACCTTGACTTTGGCGTTGGGAACATCCAGTTCCCGGTTATAGATATGGCTGCCGTTGACGGTGACGCTGCAGACGCGGTCATGGATGCGGGCTTTGGCCAGCATGTTCTTCAGCGCCATCTCCAGGCCGCCGAATTCCCGTATGATGCCATCCTGGACCAGTCCGGACGGGAGCAGGTCGATGACCGTCTGGCGGATGGTGGCCGATGT
>DOFA01000283.1 GCA_003532195.1 Clostridiales bacterium | reverse complement strand
GATCTGTGGTGCATCTATCCGATGTATGATTATGCACACCCGATCGAAGACGCCATCGAGGGCATCACCCACTCGCTCTGTTCTTTGGAATTCGAAGATCACCGGCCGTTGTACGACTGGGTCATCGCCAACATCGACCTGCCCGCCCGGCCGCGCCAAATCGAATTTGCCAGGCTGGGCATCAACCATACCGTGATGAGCAAACGCAAGCTGCGCCAGCTGGTCGAGACCAGCCGGGTTGCCGGCTGGGACGATCCCCGCCTGCCGACCCTGTGCGGCCTGCGCCGCCGCGGCTATACGCCGGAGTCCATCCGCGCGTTCTGTGACCGCATCGGCGTATCCAAGGTCAACAGCACCGTCGATTACGGTTTCCTCGAGCATTGCCTGCGCGAGGACCTGAACGCCAATGCCCGGCGGGTCATGGGAATTCTCCGGCCGGTCCGGCTGATCCTGGACAATTATCCGGAAGGGCAGACCGAGCAGTTCGACATCGAGAACAATCCGGAGCGGCCGGAAACCGGAACCCGTCCGGTTTCCTTTTCCCGGGAGCTCTGGATCGAGGCCGACGACTTTCAGGAGACGCCGGTCAAAGGTTATTTCCGCCTTTATCCCGGCAATGAGGTCCGGCTCAAGACCGCCTATATCATCCGCTGCACCGGCTGCGAACGCGACCTTGAAGGCAGGGTCACCGCGATCCATGCCACCTATGATCCGGCTACCCGCGGCGGCAACACCCCGGACGGCCGCAAGATCAAAGGCACCATTCACTGGGTCGACGCCCGCACCGCCGTGACGGCGGAAGTCCGCCTGTACGACAATTTGTTTTTGGTGCCGGATCCGGACGCCGCCGACCGCAATTTTCTCGATTTCCTGAATCCGAATTCGCTGGAGACCCTCACCGGCTGCCGGGTTGAAGCTTCCCTGGCCGGCGCTTTGGCGCCGCAGTCCTTCCAGTTCCTGCGCCTGGGCTATTTCTGCCTCGATTCCGGCGACAGCCGGCCGGACGCCCTGGTCTTCAACCGTTCGGTCTCCCTGAAAGACAGCTTCAACAAGGAGTCCCGCCATGCTTGATTTTGAATTATACAGCCCCACGCGCTTTATCTTCGGCCGCTCGGCCGAAACCCAGGCCGGCGCCCAGGCCAAATCTTTAGGCGCATCCCGGGCGCTGATTGTCTGCGGCGGCGGATCGGTCATCCGCAGCGGGCTGCTGGAACGGGTCANNGCCGAATCCGCGTGCTTCGCTCGTTTACCAGGGCATCGGATACTGCCGGAACGAGAAAATCGACCTGGTCCTCGGCATCGGCGGCGGCAGCGCCCTCGACACTGCCAAGGCGATTGCCATCGGGGCCTTCTATGAAGGTGATTTCTGGGATTTTTACGGCCGCGGCCGCAAACCCGAAAAGCGCTTGCTGCTGGGCACGATTATAACCTTACCCGGCACCGGTTCTGAAGGCTCGAACAGCAGCGTCATCGTCAATGAAAAAGAGCAGGCCAAGCGCGGCCTGCGTTCTGACCTGAACCGGCCTGATTTCTCGCTGCTCAATCCGGAACTGACCTTCAGCCTGCCGCCCTGGCAACTGGCCTGCGGCGCTTCCGATATTCTATCGCATATCCTTGAACGCTATTTTACCCGCACCGCCGAGTCCGACCTGACTGACCGCCTCTGCGAAGCGGCAATCGCCGCGGTGATTGAAGCCGCGGTGGCGGCGCTGGCCGATCCGCAGGCATACGGCCCGCGGGCCAACCTGACGTGGGCGGCCACAATCGCCCATAATGGTTCCCTGGGCGTCGGCCGCCAGGAGGATTGGAGCGTCCACGCGCTGGAACATGAACTAAGCGGCCGGTATTTCACCGCCCACGGCGCCGGCCTGGCCGCCCTGTACCCAGCCTGGCTGCAGCATGTCTCGCGCCGGGCCCCGGAGAAGCCGGCCCAATTAGCCAGCCGGGTCTTCGGTGTACCACAGGATGCGGATCATTCGGAGCGTATCGCCGCTGCCGGGATCCGCGCGCTCGCCGGATTCTACCAGTCGCTGGGATTGCCGGTCAGCTTGCGGGACCTGGGCGCCAAGAGGGCGGATATCCCGGACATGGCCGCCCGCGCCAAGCGCAACAAGGACGGCACCTGCGGCTTCTACCTGCCTTTGCGCGACGCGGATATTCTGGCTGTATACGAACTGGCTTTTGACTGGACGCCCGCCGGCCTGGACACGATCTAGCGGGCGCTGAAGCGGTAGACTGTTTCCTGGCTGAAAACTTCGCCGGCCGCGAATATGGGGCTGGGGAAGTTTTTATGTTTCAGGGAATTGGGGAAATACTGGGTTTCAAGGCAGAAGCCGTTCCGGTAATCGTAACGGACTCCTTCCTTGCCCGTGTCGGGTTTCATGAAATTCCCAGTGTAGAGCTGCACGCCGGGCGAGGTTGTTTCCACGGTCATGACCCGGCCAAATTTGGGTTCATAGACGGCAGCGCAGGCTTTGCGGCCGGGCGATTTGTCACGCAAGATGAAATTGTGGTCGTAGCCCAGGCCGTTGATGATTTGCAGTTCGCCGCTGCCAATATCGCGCCCGATCGGCTTCATTTGGCGAAAATCCAGAGCGGTTCCGGCCACCGGGATGATTTCGCCGGTCGGGTTGCATTCTTGGTTAATCGCTGTGAATTCATCGGCTTCGATCTGTACCTGATGCGCCAGGATCGTGCCGCTGCCCTGGCCGGCCAAATTAAAATAGGAGTGATTGGTCAGGTTGATGACCGTCTTTTGGTCGGAAACCGCCCGATAGCGGATGATCAGCGCCTGGTCGGCGGTGAGAACGTAAGTCGCCTCGACATCCAGGTTGCCGGGATAGCCTTCATCGCCGTCCGGGCTCCGGTACCGGAAGCAGACCGCTGGCCCCTCGGGCGCATTGACCGGCTCGCCTTGCCAGATCTGTTTGTCAAATCCGCGCAGGCCGCCGTGCAGATGATTCCGGCCGTCGTTGCGTGCCAGGTGATAGGTCCGGCCGTCGATCTCGAAGCAGGCGTCCTCAATCCGATTGCCATGCCGGCCGATCAGGGCGCCGTGGTAGGGGTTGTTCAGCCCCTCGTATCCGGCCATATCGTCATATCCGAGGACAATGTCCTGGAAGCGGCCGCTGCGGTCGGGCATTAGCAGGCTCTGCACCGCGCCGCCATAGGAAATCAGGGTGCAGAAGGTGCCGTTATCCTGGTATAGGGTAAAACTGTGAACAATCTGGCCCGCGCGGGTTTTGCCGAACTCTTTGATGGTAACGCTCATGGTCTGGCCGCCTTTCACGGATCTGACAAATCCGGTCGTTCATGATTTGATGTAAAGAATCATCATTCTCTATAAATCGCCAAACCGCCGGTTTTGTCAAGGCTTTCTGCGATAAATCCCCGTCAGAGGGGCATTGACCTCCCCTGACCTGCGGATACCGCAGCGAATCGCGTCTTGCGGACAGACCGCGGCACATTTGCCGCAGCGGATGCATTCCGGACTATTGGCATCCTGGGGCACCGGCACGTTCATCGGGCAGACGCGGGTGCACTGGCCGCACGAATTGCAGCGGCTGGCATCCACCGTGACCCGATACAGGCTGACGCGGTTGAATAAGCCATAGAAAGCGCCTAACGGACAAACATATTTGCAGAAGGGGCGATAAATGCGGATGGACAAATAGACAGTCAAGACCAGAAGCAAAAACTTCCAGCCGAACAGCCAGCCAACCAGCTGCCGCAGCTGGCTGTTCGCCGCCAGCAGCGGCAAACCGGCCATCAGGGTGCCGGAAGGGCATATATACTTGCAGAATGCCGGCTCCCCATAACCGGCTGACAGGCGCACCAGCCAGGGAATCAAAACAATGAACACACCGAAGAAAATGTACTTGGAATAGGACAGCTGGCGGGCCAGCGGCAGTTTTCGCTCCGGGCGCCATTTCCGGAGCGGGATCTTGTGCAGCAGCTCCTGGAACAGGCCGAACGGACACAGCCAGCCACAGACAAACCGGCCGAGCAGACCGCCGGTCAGCACCAGAAAGCCAAGGACATAAAATGAAATCTGCTGAATCGGATCCGCGATCGCATTCTGCAGCGAACCTAACGGGCAGGCGCCCAGAGCGCCGGGGCAGGAATAGCAGTTGAGTCCGGGCAGGCAAATCTGTTTCAGCGGCCCCTGATAGATCGTCCCCCGGAAAAAGCCCGGCAACCAGGCGTTACCGGCTGCCAGCGCCAGCAGTTGGACCCCTTTTCGGCGTCGATTGTTGTTTTTCAGGCGATCCGGCGACGGCATGCCGCTAACCGATGCCGATGCAGGCAAGGCAAATCA
>DOFA01000064.1 GCA_003532195.1 Clostridiales bacterium | reverse complement strand
CAGTCGCAGATCGGTTCCCAGCGCCCGGGCCGCGGCCAATCCAAACAGGGCGCTCAGAACATGGTGCTCACCCGGAAAAGGAAGGACGACCGGAATATTGTCGGCTTGCCCGTCAGCGGCCCGCAAACTGGCATCGAACGCAGTTTGGCCCGCAGTTGAACGGATTGGCCCGGCCTGGATCATGAATTCCGCTTCAGCTTCCGGCAGGGCTGCCGAACCGGGATGCATGGACACATAGGCCAGGCGGCGGCCGGACAGGCGGCGGCCAAGACCGAGCAGCAGCGGATCATCGGCATTCAGGAGCAGCAGCCCGTCCGGTTGAAGCCCCTCGAGAATTTCGGCTTTAGCGGCCAGGATCGCCTCCTGGCTGCCCAGGCGGCCGATATGGGAATAGCCAATGCAGGTCAGCACCGCGATGTCCGGCCGGGCGACGCGGCTAAGCAGGGCTATTTCGCCGGGGCCGCGCATGCCCATTTCCAGGACAATCGCCTGATGGCTGGTTTCTGCCTGTAAAAGGGTTTGCGGCAGGCCAATGTCGTTATTCTGGTTACCGGCAGTCTGATGGACGGACAAAGCCGTCTGCAGGCAGGCGCTGATCATCTGCCGCGTCGAGGTCTTGCCGACGCTGCCAGATATGGCGATAACCCGGCCCGGCAAGGTCAGCCGGTAACCGGCGGCAATATCCTGCAAAGCTTTACGCGTGTCGGCGGTCAGGATAACCGGAATGCCAGCCGTGTCGCCAGCCGCTAAAAGCTCCGGCTTCTCCTGAAGGCGGTCCGGGAGCCCGCGGGCAGGTTCCCAGGCGGCCGGTTCGTCGATTAATAGCCCGCCGGCGCCGGCTGCCAGGGCTTGGGCCAGGTATTGGTGGCCGTCTTGCTTATCGCCGCGCAATGCCAGAAAGAGGCTGCCGGCTCCGATTGTCCGGGTATCCGTGCTGATCCCGGCCAGTTCACGGTTCTGACTGCCGGAATAGCCGGAGAGCAGGCGTCCGCCGGTCCAGGCCAGCAGATCGGCCAGTCTTAACCGAGGCATGGATCGGAACCCCGGGGAGCTTCCAGAGCCGCCAAAGCAGCCGCGGCAGTCTCCGCATCATCAAAATGGATCGTCCGGTCTTTAAAAATCTGATAATTCTCATGACCTTTGCCGGCAATCACGATCATATCGCCCGCGCGGGCTTCGCTTATGGTCTTCTCAATGGCTTCCCTGCGGTCCGGGATCACGAGATAAGGCGCCCGGGTCGGGGTGATGCCGGTGATGATGTCCTGGATAATCGCCAGCGGATCTTCTGTCCGCGGATTATCTGAAGTAATGACAGTCAGGTCGGCCAGGCGGCCGGCGGTCTCCCCCATTTCAAAACGTCGGGAGCGCGCGCGGTCGCCGCCGTTGCCAAAGATGACGATCAGGCGGCCGCTGACATATTCCCGCAGGGTGGTCAGCAGGTTCTCAAGGCTGGCGGCATTGTGCGCGTAATCCACAATAACCTGGAAAGGGCGCCCTGTCGGCACAGGCTGGACCCGCCCCGGCACATTGATTTCCGCCAGGCCCAGGCGGACAGCCGAAAACGGAGTTCCGGCCAAGCCGGCACAGGCGATGGCGGCCAGGGCGTTATAGACATTGAAGCGCCCGGGCATGCCGATAAAGACTTCGCCTTCATACCAGGGACTGGACAGGATAAACCGGGTGCCGACCCGCTGGCAGTCCACCGATTTTTCCAGGCTGGCCGCCCGAACATCTGCGTCGGCGGACAGGCCGTAGGTCAGGCAGGGTACGCGGACCGCCGCCCGGACCTGGGCAAAGCAGTTGATGTCGCGGTTGACGACAGCCTGGCGGCAGCGGCTGAACAACAGCAGCTTGGCAGCCAGATACTCGTCCATAGAAGCATGTTCGCGGGGTCCGATATGATCATGGTAAAGGTTGGTGAAAGCGCCCGTCGCAAATTCACAGCCATAGACCCGGTCCAGCATCAAGCCCTGTGACGAGACTTCCATCACGCAGCTGTCCATTCCCCGGTTGACCATTTCGTCAAGCAGCGCCTGCAAATCGTATGATTCCGGTGTGGTCCGCGAGGCGTATGTCACTTCGCCGCCGATGATGTTGGCGACCGTGCCGATCAGGCCGGCCCTGCGGCCGGCCGCAGCCAGGATGGCCCGGATCATATAGGTCGCGGTGGTTTTCCCTTTAGTACCGGTAAGGCCGATCAGGTCAAGCTTGCCGGAAGGATGGCCAAAAAAGCGGTCCGCTGCATGGGCCAGTCCGCGCCGGGTATCCGCCACCCGGACCCAGGGCACCGTCAGGCCGCCGGCCGGTTTCTGGAGCATGATCGCAGAGGCGCCTTGCTGCAACGCCTGCGGCACATATTGATGCCCGTCAGTCACATAACCTTCGACACAAACAAAAAGCGATCCTTGCCGCGCCTTGCGCGAATCATAAACGATCGAGTCGATTTCAACGCTCAGATCGCCCCCGCTTTCCAGTATTTCCAATCCGGCGCATAGTTCGCGCAGCTGCACTCGTTTACACACCCCTGTCTGATACAATCCGGTGATCCAAACACTGATTTTAACCTGTTTCCCCGGATTGGGCAATCTCTTCTTCAACAGCCGCGAAGCTGATGGCGATCACGCTGCCCCGCTTCAGCCGGGTCACCGTCTCGGCTGGTGTACCGGTTTCGGCTGGTGTCCCGGTCTCCGCAGTCTGGCCGGTTTCGGTCGCGGCCGGCGTAATCGATGGT
>DOFA01000150.1 GCA_003532195.1 Clostridiales bacterium | reverse complement strand
GGCGATCAAGCCGCGCTGGAGAAGATATTCGACACTGACGAAGGGGCGCGCGGCATCGGCGAATTTTCCTTTGGCGTCAACCCGCTGATCACCCGACCGATGGGCAGCACGCTTTTTGATGAGAAAATCACCGGATCGCTGCACCTGACACCGGGCAACGCTTATGCCAAGGCCGATAACGGCAACAAATCCCAGATTCACTGGGACCTGATCCAGATCCAGCGTCCGGAATACGGCGGCGGCGAAATCTGGTTCGACGGCATGCTGATCCGCAAGGACGGCCGGTTTGTCGCGGATGATCTGCAGGACTTGAATCCATGACGGCAACCTTGTCAGGATCCGCCATTTCGACTAAGATTAATAGGTAAGCCGGCTATTGCCAACAGGCCGGCCAGGGGGTACATCATGTTAGATATCAATCTGATCCGGGAAAATCCGGCTTTGGTCAAGGAAAAGCTGGCCCGTAAAGGCTTTCCGGTTGATTTCAGCGAATTTCTCGCCCGCGACGGAAAGCGGCGCGAACTGATCTACCGCACCGAACAGCTGAAAGCAGAGAAAAACAAGACTTCCGCCGCCATACCTCGCCTGAAAAAAGAAGGCCAGGATGTGGCTCCGGTTTTGGAGCGGATGAAGCAGATCGGTGAGGAAATCCGCTTGGGCGACGAGCAGCTGGGCGTTCTGGAAAAAGCACAGCAGGAATTCCTTGATTCTCTGCCGAATCTGCCGGCTGACGATCTGGCAGCCGGCGGCAAGGAAAACAACCAGGTTGTCCGGGTGTCCGGCAGCAAGCCGGTATTTACCTTCCCGCCACAGCATCATGTCGATCTGGTCGAACGGCTGGGCATCATCGATTATGTGCGTGGCGTCAAGCTGGGCGGCAGCGGTTTCTGGCTCTACCGCGGCAACGGGGCGAGACTGGAATGGGCCCTGTTGAATTTCTTCATGGAAGAGCATTTAAATGACGGTTACGAGATGATCCTGCCGCCGCACATCCTGACGTATCAGTGCGGCTATGCCGCCGGCCAGTTCCCGAAATTCAAGGACGACGTCTTCCAGCTGCGCCGCGAAGACGGAGATAGCGGGGGATTCACGCATTTTATCCTGCCTACGGCCGAAACGGCCTTGGTCAACCTGCATCGGGACGAGGTTCTGGATGAGGACGCGCTGCCTTTTAAGTATTTTGCCTATACGCCCTGCTACCGCAAGGAAGCCGGCAGTTACCGCGCCGAAGAGCGCGGCATGATCCGCGGCCATCAATTTAATAAAATCGAGATGTTCCAGTACACGCTGCCGGAGCAGTCGCCGGCTGCCCTGGACGAGTTGGTGGAAAAAGCCGCGCGCCTGGTCGGGAAGCTGGGCCTGCATTTCCGGGTCAGCAAACTGGCCGCCGGCGATTGCAGCGCTTCGATGACCAGGACCTACGACATCGAAGTCTGGATTCCGAGCATGAACGAATACAAGGAAGTCAGCTCGGCATCCAGCGCCGGCGACTACCAGGCCCGCCGCGGCAACATCAGGTTCCGGCGCAAATCCACCGGCCGCCTGGAATATGTCCACACATTGAATGCCTCGGGACTGGCGACCAGCCGGATTCTGCCGGCGATCGCCGAGCAGTTCCAGCAAGCCGACGGGCATATTGCCGTTCCGGAAGTTCTGCGTAAATGGATGGACGGCCGGGCTGTCATTTGATTGTTCAGCCCAGCCATTCATGCTAGAATGGAATCAGCAAGGGAAGACCCGCCAGGGGTCATGGGAAAGGGGTCTTGAGAATGCTGGTTCGCAACTGTTCAGGCGGGATCGTTTTTTCCGGGGACAAGGTCCTGCTGCTGCAGAACGAAAAGCACGAGTGGATTTTCCCCAAAGGGGTTGTCCGCACCGGTGAATTTCCTGACGAAGTGGCCGTGCAGCGGGTTTTGCTCGAAGCTGGTGTCAAGGCGAGGATCATTTCATCGGCCGGCCGGACCAACTATGAGTTTTACTCGATCTCCCGGCAGCGCCCGGTCTGCAATAAAATCGTCTGGTTTGTCATGCTCAGCGAAACGGCTGGCGTGGCGCCCCAACCCAGCCAGGAGTTTTTAAGCGGCGGATTTTACCCGGTTGATGAGGCGATGCAGCTGGTCACATACAGCCAGGACAAATCGCTTCTGATGATTTCCTACCAGAAATATAAAGAACTGGTTTGAGCGGCATGCGCGAGAAATACCAAACAGTCATGATCCAGGCCAAAGCAGAGACAGAAGAGAAAAAATCACGGTTTATCGCCATCTGCCAGCCACTTGCGTCGGAATCCGAGGCGATTGGTTTTGTCTGCCGCGTTCGCCAGGACTATCCGGATGCGTCGCATCATGTTTATGCCTGGATTCTCGGCGGCGACCTCAATCTGCAGCGCTTTTCCGACGATGGCGAACCGCAGGGGACAGCCGGCCTGCCGGTTCTGGACGTCCTGCGCAAGAGAGGCATCGACCAGGCCGGCATCGTCGTCGTCCGCTATTTTGGCGGCACCCTTCTCGGCACGGGCGGCCTGGCGCGCGCTTACGCGAGGGCCGCGGCCCTGGCACTGGAGGGTGCGCGGCCGGTCCAGATGCAGTTATGCCAAACTTTCAGCCTGACTGTTGGCTACGCCGTGCAGGAACGCCTGCGGCGCCGTTTGGAAATAGCCGGCTGCCAGCTGACCGGCTGCCGTTATGGCCAGACTGTCGATCTACAGGTCGCTGTGCCGCTGGCGCGCGCCGGCGAATTGAACCAAATATGCGCCGATGTGACCGGCGGAACTGTTGATCCCAAACCGGCCGGTTTAATATACCGCCCGCTGCCGCCGCCTGACCCGCCTCCGGCCTGACAGCCGCCAGGCAGCCAGGCAGACCCAGGACGGCCGGCGAGGCCGGGCCTGATTGAAAAACAAGGAGGCAGCCCCTATGTCCGGACATTCAAAGTGGAATAATATCAAGCGTAAAAAAGGCGCCGCCGATGCCCAGAGAGGCGCGGTTTTCACCAAAATCGGCCGTGAGCTCCAGATCGCGGTCCGCAGCGGCGGCCCTGACCCGGAAGCCAACTCGCGGCTCAAAGATTTGATTGCCAAGGCCAAAGCCGCCAACATGCCCAACGACAATATCCAGCGCAGCATTAAAAAAGCGGCGGGTTCCGCGGAGGCCGAGAACTTCGAGGAAATCATCTACGAAGGTTACGGCCCCGGCGGCGTAGCCGTCATGGTCAGGACGCTCT
>DOFA01000220.1 GCA_003532195.1 Clostridiales bacterium | reverse complement strand
AGGTATTGGAAGATTGGTTTCGGATAGCCTGTATACAGCGCCGTCATTTTACATGCATTCGTCACAAAGTCGCTCATCGTCCGCGATAATGATATTCACTTCATCTATTCCATCTCGTTATATCCGTCCAAATGCCCATGGTTGATAGAGTACATTGATGGCGACTCTATGCCCTGGCTACTGGCATCAGGCAAAACCGAATTGATTTGTGCGCTGGATTGCCAGGTGGAAATCGATCAGTAGCATCTGGTCGGAGAACAGATCCATTACCCTGGCAATAGCGAACAGCTTATCGTTAAAGAAGTGGATATCAAGGCTGTTGACAGCGATCACGGCGAACTTGCACCGGATGCCGTCTGGCTGGTGCTGACGTTGGCAGAAAAATCGTTTATATTATGGGGAAAAGGCATATCGCTCGGACACCTGGACAAGCCAGTCTTTCGGCTTTCTTAACGTAATCCGGTAAGCAGTATCCTGATATCGACGACAGGGATGTCGCGGACATCGAAGCAGACATAGNCAGAATCGTCTACGGTTTCGACCGTATAGCCGACTTCAAGTTCGTTGATGATTAAAACGACCGCCTGCCGACCTGCCGGAAGCAGTACGCGAAAGCGTGTGTTTGCGGTACAGCCGGTGCTCAAGAGCCCCAGAACATCTTTTTCCAGACGGTATCGGCAGGCGATGTAATGCCCTGTGGCTGGGTGATGCAAAATGATTTCAGCCTGGCTGAGATCTGTAGCTGCCCAACGTGGCGACAGTCTGATAGAACTTAAGCCGGGTTCCAGAATTTCGAGGCCGGCCAGTCCTTTAACCAGCGCCTGCATCCAGCTGCCCATGGACCAGCCGTCGTGAGCGGTTGTATTTGGAGTGCTGGTCCTGAATCCCGGCTGCAGGTCAGACCAATACCAGGTGTAGAGTTGCCCATCCTGATCAAAGAGGAATTGCGCGAATTCTGCCAGCAGGCTCCAGGCAAAAGACTCCCGGCCGCTCAGGAAAGCCGCCAGGCATAATTCGCCCCCCACCCAGGGCATAAGGCCGCCGTTGCAGTAACCGCCCGGTTGCAGGTAGGAGGCGTTGTCCGCCAGCACCTTTCCGATATGGATGGGATATCCCGGCTCGAGGCTCCACCAGGGGAAACGGTGGCCAGTGGTCTGCAGCCTTTTTTCGTAGGTAGCGATGATGGAACGGGCTTGGTCCGGATCGGCAACGCTGCGGGTCACCATCCAGGTATTACCCATAGACAACTGGGCTGATTCGGCAAAATCCGGATGATCAGGCAGATTCAAATGCAGGTGATGCCGGTAATAGTGCCCATTCCAGAGCTTCTCCCGGCAGCGCTCTTTCAGATTTTTCGCATTATCCCTGTACAACTGGGATATTGAGGTGTGACCGAGTGCCTCGTTCATCCGCGCCAGAGCTAATAAGGCGGCATAGAGACCCGACTGATCACAGTTGGCGATCACCGCCGATTTTTCCGGCTGGTAGTCGTTGTATGCTGTATCAAAATCCCAGGCGCAGCAGGTGTGGCCTCGTTTGACCATGGCGTTTGCTTCGTCCCAGTGCAGCGGGTTTGAGGTCAGCCAGGCGATTCCTTTCTCCACAACCGGCAGGTACTGCTCCAGGTACCGGTTGTCGCCGTGGACTATCCAGACCGCTTCCAGGGCTAGGACGGCAATATACTCCAGATCGGCTTCACTGGACATCCGCCCTTGCCGGCCGGCGGCATCAATCCAGTCGGCGAAATGCCCATCATCAAACTGCCTTCGCCAGAACGCTTCAAAGCCGGTTTGAATATCACAGTCAAACCAGGCGAAAGCCCCAAGCATGTAGTACATATCCCGGAGCCAAAAATTAAGCGTGTTGCCGCAGTCGGCGGTGGTATAGCCGTTGACCATCCCTTCCGCCAGCATGTATTTGCGGTTGTTCAGGCGAACCAGCTGCCGGGCGCAGTCAGGGATGCTCTGCAGCGGATGGTCGCAGGACAGGCTAGTTGAGGACTCAAGGAAAAAATTGATCAGCCTGTGGTGGATCCCCGGATTGTCTTTGGGATCGAAACAAATCGTGATAAACTGCATGCCGGCCATGCCGCCGGCCCGAAACCGAACAACAGCCGCTTTGGAGCCCAAAGCTCCTCTGGCCTGCCCGTAAGCCCTGCCGCTGCCGTCATGCCAGATCACCAGGAATTCGCGGGCGCCCCGGGTGGGCGGCTGGATTTCCAGCCGGACGATTTCGAGCGGCCAGTATGTTGTCTTGGCAATGGTGACCACACCGTGCCAGGGCTCCAGCGACGGAGCGCGGTCGGTTGCTGTCCGCTTGTCTTGCATAGAATCACCCCTTGGTTGGCTGCTTTCCACAGTCATTTAGATCCTGTAATCCAGTTTAATCCAGTGGCTGCCTGCGGACAAGTGCACGCACCACCGGTCGCCGATGCATTCGATCTGCTGTGCGGTATCGCAATTAGGAGGACAGTCATTCCGGCATGGCAGGCGGACCAGTCCCATGGTCTGCGGCGGAAGCATTATTTGCATGGTAAATGTGTCTTCATTTTTCCACTGGACGTTAACCAGACCTGCAGGTATCGGCAGATCGCCGCTGGCCCAACGCAGACCGCTTGGATGAGGTTCCAGCAGGACTGTTGAAAAACCGGGCGCACCAGGTTTAATGCCGAGGATTTCTCCTGTCAGGATATATGCGGCCGCCAGAGTTCCCTGGGCGGCCGAGGTTTCTCCGTTGGGAAAAAAGATCCAGCTCTCAGGCATCGTCTCAAGACCGGAAGCAATGGCGAGGCCATGTCGCTGTCTGATCAAATCACAGGCAAGATCATGGCGACCGGTCTTGCACAAACCTTCCAGAACATAGAGTGCAAAAGGTGGGCCCGCCTGGGTCAGATCTGTATTTCCGTGAATATCAAATCCCCGGGAGAAGACATTATCAATGATCAGGTTTATCTGATCCCGGTTATTGAGGCAAAGCAGGGCTAACGCGTTTGTCTGCTCGCTGAATGGAACGAAACGGTCTGACAGGGAGCTGTCAGGAAATGCTCCGGGTTCCTCGCACCACCAGCGGGACGCATATGCCCTGATATTGTTCGCTTTTTCACTGAAGATTGCCTGATCAGCTGGATATCCGGCATAAGCAGCAGCTTTTTGCATCGATTCCAGCAGGATACAATAGTAGAAATTGAGCAGAACTGATGGCAGCCTTTTATCTAGGTCTGCCCAGTCAAACCAGACATATCCTGGAACCTCAGCGAGGATGCCATCTTCTGTTTCATATCGTTCCATGAAATCCATGTATCTGCGAAGCGCCGGATAAATACTGCGAAAAAAAGCAAGATCCGCTGAATATTCATAATACTGCACGATTCGCATGGGAATGGCCATGGCATGATCGAAAATCGCACCGTTGCCCATGCCGGTTCCGCCCCAGCCCGGAACACCGCCGGGAATGACACCGGATGGTGACTGCTCCAAAATGAACAGATTGAGATATCGTTTGACAACAGCTACCGGGCCAAAGCAGGTCAGGGCTGACAGGACTATCTGGGAAACATCGCCCCCCCAGCCGCCTTTCTCTCTGAAGGTATTGTCCATGAAAACATCGAGCATACACAGGCGGGTTGTTTTTTGTGTGGCTTCCCAGATGCTGGTCAGTAAAGGATCGGAACAATCAAATGAACCCGACACCGGCGTGGGATACTCAATCGTTCTGAGGCAGACTGAATGAACGGCTATCCGGGAAGCATAGCCTTTCCCGGTGTCACCCCGGACGGTCAGTTGCAGGTACCGCAGATTGTGCCATTCAAAAGATTCGATCTGCTGACGCCCCGCACGCAAGACATAACGGTTAAAGCGCAGAATACCGCCGCTTTCAGGATACAGTCTGCCTTGCCGGAGCGCCTGGGCATAAGTCACATCGAGAACGAGGTTCTCGTCTGCTTCGATATCGAGCTGGATATAACCGTTAACCAGCGCGCCAAAGTCCAGAATGACAGCCGGCTGGCAGATCCGTCTGCCAAACGAGCGGCCTTCATAGCG
>DOFA01000149.1 GCA_003532195.1 Clostridiales bacterium | reverse complement strand
GCAGGCGGACGTCGTCGGCAACGGCATTTTCGTCGCGGACCATGTGCATTATACGGAAGATGTCCAGCGGTGGTTTGCGGCATGTCAATTTGCCGAGGTTGTCAAAGGCCGAGTTTGATTTCGACTGGATGAGCAGACAGAACGCCGCCTGTTAAGGCATGACTTTCCAGGTCATGCTGTTGTATGATATCTTTGAGAGGACGGAAGCTTCATTAAATGGACAGGAGGATGCTGCGATGAATCAATGGTATAGACAATTGGCGAAACCTGCCTGGGCTCCTCCTGCGCGGGTTTTTGGCCCAGTGTGGCTGGTTCTTTATATTGGCATTGTGTTCACGTTTGGTGCGGCAGCTTATATGTTTGCGAAATCGCAAATATCCTGGTTCGTATTATTGCCGTTCTTTCTGAACATTGTGTTCAACGTTGCTTTTACACCTTTGCAGTTTAAACTTAAAAACAATTATCTCGCGCTTTTGGATATTTCCCTGGTGCTGCTCACCTTGATCTGGGCTATGATAAAGATATATCCATTTGCCCCTTGGATTTCATTGGCAAACATCCCTTACCTGCTGTGGGTTACCTTTGCCACAGTGCTGCAATCAAGTATCACCTGGCTTAATAGATAAAAGAGAGAGCCGCCAGCTTAACAATTGCATTTTGAGCATGGATCGGCACAGATCCAGAAGGAGCAGAGATGAAGAGAAGAATGAAAGCAGCCCTCCTGGGCGGAGCTCTGCTGGGCCTTGTCTGTGTGGCGGGAGCATATGTCAGGGCAAGCTTTACCGCTTCACCGGAATTTATTTTCTCACTCTGGTATAACCGTGTCATCCTCGGTCTGGTCGTGGGAGCTCCCTGGAACATTACAGACAGAAGAAAAGCTTTGCTTCGCGGAGCCTTGTTNNATTTCAAGAACATATCAGTTTTGCAGCCGGGCTTTTGTATGGTGTGATATTGGAAGGCTGGCTCAGCCGATCTGTCTTCTCCGGCAGCGATTAGTTAAATCCTGACTGCTGGAGCGGTATGAAATTTATGTTAAAATTTCAAGGGATCAGGCGTCGTCAGCTATAGGGCAGAAAGGTTGATTGCATCTTGGAAGAGAATCTGATCGCTCCCTGCGGGATGAACTGCAGCCTATGTATTGCCTATCAATTTAAAGAAAAAGACATCAATAAACAAGGATTTCATAAAACATATTGCAGCGGCTGTATACCCAGAGGTAAAAACTGCATGCATATGGGGGATCGGTGTGAGTCGCTTGGTCAAGGCAGACTCCGATTCTGCTATGAGTGTGCAGAATATCTCTGCAAGCGGCTCAAAGTTCTGGATAAGCGATATCGGACGAAATTTCATATGAGCATGATCGACAATTTGAATTTTATTCAAGAAAACGGGCTGGCAGCATTCCTGGCCAAGGAAGAAAGAAAATGGTCGTGCCCGGAATGCAGCGGGACGATCTGCTGCCACAACGGGCTTTGCCTGAGCTGTAATCTGGGAAAATTGCTCCAGAATAAAAAGTACCGTTGGAATGACGAGCCTTGATCAGCAAAGGCGGCTTCGGCCAAGAACTCACTGAACGATTCTGTTTCGTAAATGCCACCTCCCGCGTTGTCTCCTTGACCAATTATATCACCGGGTGATATAATTAACTGAGACAGCACATGCAGCACATGCGGAGGGATTTTGTGAAAGAGTCCATCAATCAGGATGTCATGAAGCAGCTGAATGCCATAAAAGTATTCAGCTATATCAGGGAGCAAGGCAAGGCTACGCGCAAGCAGATCGAAGCCGCCATGGATCTCAGCTGGGGGGCAGTTTCCAATATAACGGCCAGGCTACTGGAAAAGGGATATCTCGTTGAAAGCAAAGGTGAAAAAGGATCCGCCAATGGATCCGGCAGCGGCCGCATCCCGTCTTTCCTGGCCGTCAATGACCGGCAATATTACGTCCTGGGCGTTGACATTAATATTACCCGGCTGACGGTCGAACTCGTCAACCTGAAGGGCGAGTCCGTCCGGCAATGGAGCGGCGAACCAGATTACCGCAGCAGCGACGCGCTTCTGACCGGCGTTCAGGACTTGCTTCAGAGGGTAATCGGCGAGTGTTCGGGCGATGTCATCCTGGGGATCGGCGTGGCCATGCAGGGTATTGTCGACGCCCGGAACGGGATCTCGATCAGTTTGCCGCAGTGCCCGGGCTGGCAGGACATCCCGCTGGCAGCTTTGCTCGAGTCTTGGTTCGGCCGGCCGGTTTATCTGGAGCATGACCCGAATTGCGTTCTGCGTGCCGAGGTTCAAGACCGGCCGCGCGGTAATCTGCTGCTGCTGCGCATCGATAAGGGCATCGGCATGGCCCTCCTGTCCGAAGGCCGGATTTTTACAGGGCCAGGCATGCTGGAAATCGCTCATACGATTGTTGTTCCGCATGGCGCCAAGTGTTCCTGCGGCGGCGAGGGCTGTCTGGAAGCCTATGTCTCGGAGGAGGGACTGTCCCTTCTGTCGGGTATCGCCTTCCCGGCGGCTGCTGAACGGGCCAGGAGCGGCGATCCGGCCATTCTGGCGCTGTTTGGCAACATGGCCCTGTACCTTGGCGTGGCCATCAATAACATCCTGCGCCTTTTCAAGGCCGATGAGATCATTCTGTGCGGGGATATGATGCGCTATCGGGATTTATTCCTCGACCAGGTCCGGCAATGGCTGGCCGGAAATAGTTTCTGCCGGGAGCCGGAAACGCTGAAGATCAGCTTTAGCGAGAACGAGCGAGCCGCATATGGTGCGGCGCTGATGGCTATCCCCAAAGTAATCGAAAATTTGAATATTTAAACAAGATTCATTTGAGGTGTCTGTTTATGCAAGCTGTTGTGGTTGAGAAGCCCGGTCAAGTTGTTCTGAAAGAGGTTGCGGTACCGGTTCCGCCCCGGGGGTTCGCCCGCGTTTACGTCAAGGCGGCCGCGATCTGCGCGACCGATCTGGAAGTGATCGCCGGCCGCATTCCCGCGCGTTATCCGCTGATCCCCGGTCATGAATGGAGCGGTCTGGTCGACGCTGTGGGCGACGAGGCGGACCGGTCCTGGCTCGGCAAAAGGGTCGTCGGCAGCAACGACGTCGTCTGCCTGCGCTGCGAGGCCTGCCGCAGCGGCAAATGGCGTTATTGCCCCGACTTTGAGGAAATTGGCTTCAAGCGGAACGGCGCTTATGCGGAATATGTCGTGGTTCCGACATACGGCTTATGCGAGCTGCCAGAGCATGTCCCAGCCGTTCAGGGCGCACTCGGCGAACCGCTGGGAGTCGCTTTGGGGACCCTGGAGAAAGCCGGCGCCAGATTCGGCCAGACGCTGATGATCATGGGCGCCGGTTCGATCGGCCTGTGCCTGCTGGCCGTGGGCAAAGCGATGGGCCTGCGCCGGATCGTCGTCTGCAGCCTGACCAACGGGCGTCTGGGCATAGCCCGCCAGATGGGCGCCATGGCGACGATTGCCACCCGGGAACAAGACCTGAAGCGGGAAATGGCGCGGCTGCATCCCGGCGGCACGGATGTGATTGTTGACGCGACCGGCATTGAGGACTGCATCCGGGACTGCCTTCAGCTAACCCGTCCAGGCGGCGTCCTGGCCTTGGCCGGCTATGGCCGGGGCAAGGAGATGAGCTTCAGAATGGACGATATTCATATCAACAACCTGCGGGTCATCGGCGCCGGCAACAATTGGAATCAGCTGCAATTGGCCGTAACCCTGATGGCTGAGCGGATGGTCGACCTGCAGCCCCTGGTCACCCGGGAAATGCCGCTGGCTGACTACGCTGTCGGCCTGAAGTTGGCAGCGGAGCGTCCGGAAGGATTTGTCAAGGCGGTCTTTGTCCGATGAAACCGTTTGGAAAACCGTGTGTCTGCGGCATCGACCTGGGGACTTCCGCCGTCAAAGTGCTCTGCCGCTCCGTCGACGGAACGGTGATCAAAGCCCGGGAAAATTATGGCGGTATCAGCTGCGGCGACNNCGCTGGCCCAAGTGGAATGTCTGGCTGTTGCAGCGATCGGCCTGACCGCTCAGGTGGGCACCTATATAGTCGACGGCGAATCGATTATCAGCTGGAACGAACCGGCCAGCGGCGATGCTTTAACGGAAATCCTGGCCGCTTTCCCGGTCGGAAAATTCATCGCCGAGATCGGCATGCCGCATCCGCCGCTGGCGTCCTATCCTTTACCAAGGTTGCTGCATATCAAGCGCCGCTGGCCGGATTTCCGCTTTGTCTGCCAACCCAAGGACTTCCTGTGTGCCAAGCTGACCGGTAAATATATCACGGATCCGTATTCCTGGCGCGGCCTGGCCCATACCGGGAAAGGCTGCTACAGCGACTTCTTCCTGAACTACCTGGGCCTTGGCCGGGAAAATCTGCCGGCCATGGCAGATGTCCTGGCGCCGGCAGGCTATATTACGGCCACAGCGGCCGCGGCGACCGGGCTGCCCCAGGGCATTCCGGTTTATGTCGGTTGCAACGACTTTTTTGCCGGCCTGCTCGGTATGGGGGTTTGGCAGGCCGGCGAGCTGTTTGATGCCACCGGAACCAGCGAGCATTTCGGCTTGCTGACAGAACGTTTGATTCCGGATACGAAAATGGTCAGCGGTCCCTATTTTCAGCATTTCGTGCATTATGGCGTGACAGCCTCCAGCGGCGCCGCGCTGGAGTTCGGGCGCAGATTGTTCGGCAACCCCGATCTGGAAATCGACGGCGCGCTGAAGCGGCAGCCGCCCGTTTTCCTCCCTTATCTGAACGGCGAACGGGCCCCTGTCTGGGATCCCGAAGCGAAAGGCTTATTTCTGGGCATCGGCAAAGATTGCAGCAGCGCCGATCTCGCTTATGCTATTCGGGAAGGTGTGGTTTTCAGTCTTCGCCATATCTGTGATCATCTCGGCCTTCAGCTGGGTGAGAAGTCTCCCCGGCGGCTGATCACCGCCGGCGGCGCTGCCCGGGATCCGGTTTTGAATGCCATCAAGGCGGAAGTCTTCGGCCTGCCCGTGCAGACTTTAGTCGAGAATGACACCTCGGCCTTGGGAGCGGCGATGATCGCTGCCATCAGCCAGGGCTGGCACCCGACTCTGCCGGAGGCTCAGAAAGCCTTTATCACGGCCGGCGAGACCGTCGTCCCGACCGGCAGGTTCGCGGAAAAACTGAAGCAGAGATATCAAATTTATCGATCCCTTTACCCAGCCCTGAAGGAATCATTCAAAATGTGGGGGAGCGTGTCAGAATGAAATGTGTTATTTTCGGCGCCGGGAAAATCGCCAGAGGCTTTATCGGCCATCTGCTCTATTTAAGCGGCATTCCCTTTGCCTTTGTCGAAAAGAGCGACGCTTTGGCGGCGATGATCAACGCGCGCGGCCAGTACACCGTCAACATTCTCGGCTCCCCGGCGAAAAACTGCCTGGTCCGGGGCGCGAGCGCCCTGCCCTTTGCGGACGCGGATGCCGTTGCCGCGGCGATTGCCGATGCCGATGCGGTCTTTACGGCGGTCGGCGGCAAGAACCTGAACGAGATTGTTCCGCTGCTAGCCCGGGGAATCGAGCGGAAGGCGGCTGCCCAAGGCGGCAGCCTGAACATCGTGACCTGCGAAAACTGGAAAATGCCGGCGACGATCCTGCGCGCAGGCCTGGAAGCGGGCCTTGCCGAATCCGCCAGGCCGTACCTGGCTGAAAATGTCGGCATAACCGAAGCAGTCGTCATGCGCTCGGCGATTGAACCCGATGCGGATCTAAAGCAAAGCGACCCCCTGGCGGTCAATGTGCAGGATTTCTGGCAGCTGCCGGTTGACGCCTCCCGCATCGTCGGCGCGCTGCCGGATATTCAGGGATTACAGTTGATTGACCGCTTCACCGGTTTTTTAGAAAGGAAATTCTACACTTACAACGCCGCCAACGGGACGGTGTCCTATCTCGGCGCGCTTTTCGGCTATGAAAAACTGGCTGACGCCGCCCACGACGAACGGATCCTGTCCATTCTCGACGGCGTCTACCGGGAAACCGCCCAGGCGCTTGCGAAAAAGCATGTGTTTCCTCTGGAAGAGCAGCTGGCTTTTACCTTGACTTCCCTGAAAAAGCTGCAAGACTATACCATCGAGGACTACATCGAACGCAACGCGCGCGACCCGATCCGCAAGCTGGGCCAGGACGACCGCCTGGTGGGATCGGCACGCCTGGTCCTGGAATACGGCATCGTGCCGGAGAATCTTTGCACAGCGATCGCGGCGGCGATCTACTACCGGAATGAACAAGATGAATTTGCCGTCCGGCTGGCGGCGATCCGGCAGACCGAGGGCATCGACGCCGTGCTGGCAAAGGTCTGCGGCCTCGAGGCCAACGGCGAACTGGGCCGTCTGATCAAGGCCAGGATCGCCTGGCTGAAAGAAAAGGGGTGGCTGCATGGCTAGGATTGCGGTCGTCGGCGCTGGAAAAACCGGGCGGGGCTTCATCGGCAGACTGTTGCAGGAAGACAGCCGGGATATCCTGTTTATTGACAAGAACCAGAAACTGGTTGACGCCCTGAACACGAAGCAGAGCTATACGATCCGTTTCTTCGGCGCATCCCGGGATCCGGCGGTCGTCGATCGCTATACGGCCCGGACTTGGGATACCGTCGATCTTGCCGGGGTAGACTTGATTTTTGTCGCGGTTTGCAGCCCCAACCTGGCCGATGTCGGCAGGCAATTGGGGCAGCGGCTGGATACACACCGGACTTGCCGCATCATTACCTGTGAAAATGCCGTGCGTCCGGCGCAAATCCTGGCTGAAGCAATCGGTTTGCCCCAGGTTTTTGTCAGTGAAGCCGCCGTTTTCTGCACGACAGTCGAGGGTGGCAAAGAGGACGGCGAACTGGATATCGTTTCCGAGAACTACCCCGACCTGCCCTGCAACGCGGCCCAGTTGGCGGGATACCGGCCGAACATCCGCGGCGTCACGCCAATGGATCATTTTGCCGGATTTTTGACCCGGAAATTGTTTACCTACAACGCGGCCAGCTGCGTAATTGCCTATCTGGGCTGGCTGCGCGGCTACGACCAGTACGGCGACGCGGCTAATGATCCGGAAATCCTGGCGCTTCTGGACCGCAATTATGCCGCAACCAACCGGGCGCTCTGCGCGGAGTTCGACTATGATCCGGAAGAGCAGGCAGCCTTTGCCGCGCTTTCCCGGGCCAAATTCCGCGACCGCACGATCGCGGACACGATCGCCCGCAACGCCCGGGAACCGCAGCGCAAGCTGGGCCGCAACGAGCGGATTATCGGGCCGTTGCTGCTGATTGCGAAGCATCACGGCGATGTTTCGGTCCTGGTCATGACGGCGGCGGCGATGCTGCTGTATGACGCGGCCGGGGAGACGGAATGGCAACGGATCAAGCAGGAAAAAACCAGGGGTCAGATTCTGACCGATCTTTGCGGGTTGACGCCAGGCGATGAATTATATCAGGCCATCCTGGACAAAGCGAACGAGCTGGGCTAGCAGAAGGTAGGTTGAGCTGCTACTGTTATTCTAGCTGCTTTCTGTTCTGCTTGCTGCCTGGCTCAGGTGGTCCCCAGGCTCGGGATATTCAATAAGAGGCAAAATCACCTTTGCCGTACACCCT
>DOFA01000062.1 GCA_003532195.1 Clostridiales bacterium | reverse complement strand
AATCCGCGGCGCTGCCGCCGGTATCAAGCGCCAGATCGGCTTCGTACAGCGGCTGTCCGCCCATGCCGTTCGGCCACCAGAGGCGGGCGTCAGCCAGGTGCATCCTGATGGTCAGTCGGTTGAGCCCAGACCGGAGCAGGATCGGTTCTGATTGCGCCGCTATGCGCTCGCCGGCCAAACTGACGGTCAAATCCAACCGGGCTTCGCGTGTTGCGAATGGATGAAAATTTTCCGCTTCGATCTGAAAAGACAGGACGGCGCCGGATCCGATCTTTTCAGTTACCACGTGAATCCAGCGAACAGTCGCCTGGCGATAGGACTCCAACCAGATGTCCTTCATGATGCCGCAGGTGGCGACGCGCGGATTCCAATCCCAGCCGAAGGAGTACTGCGGTTTGCGCAGGAAGCCCTTGCGTTTATCGCCGCGCCCGGGCCGCCGGTCCTCTTCGCTGGACATGATGTAAGGCTGCATGTCCTCGGCACTAACCCGTTCTAAACCAGTTGTCAGGCGAACGAGCAGGGTGTTTTCGCCCGGCTGCAGCCATTGTGCGACCACTTTGCGGAACGGGTAAAACGCGCTGAGCTGGAAGCCGGCCGCCTGGCCGTTGAGAAAAATGTCAGCGCCATAGTCCAGGGACTCGAGCACCAGTTCGATTTGTTCGCCCGCCAGAAAGGCTTCATCAACGGTGAACCGTTTGAGAAACCACCAGGATCGCCGCTCGATCCACTCGCTGTCAAAACAATTCAGCCCCTCCAGCGGCTCGTTGATCAACCCTGCCGCCAGCAGCGGCTGCCGGATGTCGCAGGGTATGTCAGCCGGCAGCCAGCCGTCTTCCCGGTTCAGGACGGTTCCGGCGCACTCAGGGCCGCAGGACAATTCCTCGCCGCGCAGCAGCCAGTCCCGGTTCAAATTAATGCGCATGCTCATATTTTTACCTCCGAAAAACGATAGTGATCCCTGACAAGTACTGATAATCACATATTACAGCAGGTTTCAGCAATCTTTCTTCCCTTGACTTGACTTTGCCATTCTGCTATTTTGACATCAAAGATTCTCCCGGGAGGTGTTTCGTCCATGCCGGAACTCCAGCTAAAGGAAGCCGACAGTGTGGATCTGGATTGTGAGTATCGCCTGAGCGACATCTCATCAATTCGAAATTGCTACAATTTCCTGCACAGCCATGACTTTTTTGAAATCCTGATCGTGGTTTCCGGCAGTTTCCAAAATTACGTTAATGGCCAGGTTCTGCAAGGGCGGCCCGGATCCCTGATCTTTTTCCGTCCCCAGGATCGGCACCGGATCGATCCTGAACCGAACCGGGAATGTCACCTGATCAATATCACCTATCGGCAAATGACTTTCCGCGCCTTATGCGCATATTTGGGCGACAGCTTCGATCCGGCCGGTTTTCTGCATGCCGCGTTGCCGCCGGCCGTTATCCTGTCCGGCATGCAGCTTCAAGAATTTATGGTGCGGCTGAACGAGCTGAACACCCTCGCTCTGGATGCCAAACCGCAACGGCGCGCAGCCTGGCGGCTGATCCTGTCCGAGCTGTATTACCGGTGTTTTTGCCGGCAGGAACCGGTCCGGGCTCCAGATTGCCCGGACTGGCTGACCCGTCTGGGCGCAATGATGCAAAACCGCGAGAACTTCACCGGCGGCGCCGCGGTCATGACCGCCCTGTCCGGCAAGTCCCAAGCTTATCTTTGCCGCTGTTTCCGAAAATATCTGCGGACGACCCCGGTCGGGTATGTGAATGCTTTGCGGCTGAATTACGCCCGCAATCTGTTGCTGAACACCGACCGGAGCATTCTCGATATCAGCCTGGATATCGGATTTTCCAGCCTCGGGCACTTTTACCGCTTATTCGCCGGACAGTTCGGCATGCCGCCGCTGCAATACCGCCGGGAGAATTGGCAAAGCCATCACGGTTTCGCCAATTCCGGCTCAACCGCCATCTGATTCCTCTTCCTGGCCGATGGTCAGACCGCGGCTGATTTTCTGGCTGCCATACCGGGAACGCAGATCGTCCAGCGTCTTCTCCAGCTGCTCCTGGCGAGCCCGGCGCTGGACGGCATCAGCCTGCGGCGGCGATTGAAGCGACTCCGGCGCGGCCGTCAGCGGCAGTTCCTGCAAGGTCATCTGCTCCCATTCGTCCGCTCCGGCCAGGTCAGTCACCCGAACGCCCAAATTGCGAACCGGCTGCTGCCAGGAATATTGCGCGTCAAAGAGCTGCATCGCCAGCGGCGCAATATCCGCGGCCAGATCGGTCAGGCAAGGCAGCGGCGCCTGGCGGTCGATGGTCCGGAACTGGCTGTCCCGGATGCTGATCTGCACCGTCCGCGCGCGCAAACCGTGCGCCCGCAGCCGGACGGCAACCTGGTCGGCCAGCTGGTAGATCACCGCTTTCACCTGGTCGTTGCCGGTCAAATCCTGAGCGGTCGTCGTGCTGTTACTGATTGACTTGATCTCATGCCGGGCATCGGAGGCCGCTACGGTATCGTCGCCCAGCCCATTGGCATCGAGCCACAAACCGGGGCCGGACTTGCCCAGCCACTGCTGCAGCAGGCTTTTATCGCAGCGCGCCAGGTCGCCGATGGTCTTGATGCCGACCTGGTTCAGCCGCCGGGCTGTGGCATCGCCGACAAACAGCAGTTCGCGCACCGGCAGCGGCCAGACAAGCGACTGAAAATTCTCTCGCGTGATCACGGTCGTCGCATCCGGCTTGCGCATATCGCTGCCCAGTTTGGCAAAAACCTTAGTAAAACTGACGCCAACCGAGCATGTCAAGCCTAGCTCCTCTTTCATCTGCCGGCGCAGCCAGTCGGCCATGGCGGGTCCGTCGCCGTACAATCCCGTGGATCCGGTCACATCCATCCAAGCTTCGTCAAGGCCGAAAGATTCGACCCGATCGCTCAGTCGGCAGAAAATACCAAAGGCCAGCTCCGAGTAATGCTGATAGCGGCGGTGATCCGGAGGCACCAGACGCAGATGCGGGCATTTTTTCCTGGCCTGCCAGACTGTTTCGGCCGTGACGATGCCGCAAGCCTTGGCCAGCTCATTCTTGGCCAGGATGATGCCCCGCCGCTGTTCGACATCGCCGGCCACAGCCATGGGAACCTGGCGCAATTCCGGTTGGGAAAGCATCTCCACGCTGGCGTAAAAGCTATTTAAATCAGCGTGCAGGATGATTTTATCCATAGCCGCGCCTCCTCGCCGTGCTGATTCAGCATCTGCTCCTGTCTCCAGCTTAGCCGAATCCGCGGCGATCTGCAAGGCAGGAAGACAGCCGCGGCGTCTGGTGGTATAATCAGGATTGATTTTACGAAACGGCAGGAGCCTGATTGATGCAAACCACGGAAAAAGTCTGCCCCTGGGCAGGCAACGACCCCCTGTACCGCAGCTACCATGATACGGAATGGGGCGTACCCCTGCACGATGACCGAAGGCTTTTTGAATTGCTGGTTCTGGAAGGTATGCAAGCCGGGCTCAGCTGGCTGACCATCCTGCGCAAGCGAGATAATTTCCGCGCCGCCTTTGATCAATTTGATCCAACGGCCGTCGCTCTATATGACGAAGATCGCATCAGCCAGCTGCTGCAAAATCCCGGCATTATCCGCAACCGCCTGAAAATCAAGGCCGCAGTCGCCAATGCCCGGGCTTTCTTGCAAGTTCAGGCGGAATTTGGCAGTTTTGACCGCTATCTATGGTCATTCGTCGGCCATCAGCCAATCGTCAACCACTGGCAAACCCTGGCCGAGATTCCGGCCAAAACCGTTTTATCCGACCGGCTCAGCCGTGATATGCAGAGCCGCGGCTTCCGGTTTGCCGGCTCGACCATTTGTTACGCCCTCATGCAGTCGGCCGGCCTCGTCTGGGATCACCTGGCCGATTGCAGCTGTCAGCCGCAGAAAGGAACTGATGCTTGATGATAACTAAAATCTGGGCCCACCGGGGCGCCAGCAGCCAAGCCCCGGAAAACACCCTGGCCGCTTTTGAACTGGCAGTACGTCAGCGGGCCGACGGTTTGGAGCTGGATGTCCAGCGGACAGCTGACGATGTGCTGGTTGTCACCCATGATGAAGACTGCCGCCGGGTGACCGGTGAGCATGGTCTGATCGCCCGCCTGGCCTTTGCGGATTTACGGCGGAAAAACTTCGCTGCTTTTCGTCCGGAAGCAAGCCCGCAAAAGATCCCGACGCTGGCAGAGGTTTTTGATCTGATCCGCCCGACCGGCCTGACGATCAACATTGAGCTGAAAAATTCGTCCAATCCCTATCCCGGCATGGAGCGTCAGGTTTTGGATTTAGTGCAGGCGCATGGCATGCAGGATCGCATCCAAATATCTTCCTTTAACCACGAGAGCTTGAAGATCGCCGGACAGCTGATCCGGGAGCGGGGCCTGACGATTCCCTGCGGCGCGCTATACAGCGGCAAGCTGGCCGAACCCTGGGCTTACGCGGTCAGATCGGGATTCCAGGCTATCCACCCCGATGCCCGCAACTTGAAAATCGCTGGTCTGACCGAGCGCTGCCATGAATCCGGCATAGCCGTCAATGTCTGGACAATCGACCAGCCGGATCAGATATCCCTGGCCTTGCGGCTGGGCGTCGATGCCCTGATCACCAATGTGCCGGACCAGGCCCTGCGCATCCGGGAGCAGATCGCTGTTCCGGGGGTAAAACCATGAAACCGGCGCTGGATGATTCACAGCCGGTTTTTACATCGCCGGCGGCGAAAATGGCCGCACTGCTCGACTTGTTTTTGACTTTCTTTAAAATCGGCCTGTTCACATTTGGCGGCGGCTATGCCATGATTCCGCTGATCGAGCGGGAAGTCGTCACTCATAAGAAATGGTTCCGGGAAGAGGATGTCATCGACATCATCGCTGTCGCCCAGTCCCTCCCCGGCCCGATCGCCGTCAATTCGGCGACTTTCATCGGCAGGCGCCGGGCCGGCCGTTTGGGAGCCGTTGCCGGCATGCTGGGCTGCACGCTGCCTTCCGTCCTGGTCATCCTCGTCGTCGCCGCCGGACTGGAAAGCATCAAGGACAGTGTCATCCTGAAGAATGCTTTCCGGGGCGTCCTGGCGGCGGTCACGGCCCTGATCTTGCTGGCGGGCATCAAGATGGCCCGCAAATCGATCCGCGACGCCCTGACCGCCGTTCTCGCGGCAGCAGTTTTTGTAGGCGTAGCCTTCTTTGACCTGCCAGCCATCTTCGCCATAATCGGCGGCGGCGTGATCGGCCTGACTGCCCAAGGTCTGCTTCCCTATCTGCGGCAACAGCTGGCCAAAAGTCATCAAGCGCCGCCGGCCGCTGATCCGGATTTGCCGGATCCTGATCCGGCCTCGGCTGAAAAGATTGCGGAAATAGCAGAAGATCAAATGGAGGATTTGAATGATGCTGCGAATCGTCGCTGAATTGTTCCTGACCTTCTTCAAGCTGGGGTTGTTCAGCTTCGGCGGCGGTTATGCGATGATACCGCTGATCCAGAATGAAGTTGAAAGTCATGGCTGGCTGACGGCTGCCCAGTTCGCGGATATCCTTGCGATCGCTGAAATGACTCCGGGTCCGATCGCCGTCAACACGGCTACCTATGTCGGCTTTATAAATGCCGGCGTCATCGGCGGCCTGGCCGCTACCGCCGGTGTGACGATGCCCGCGCTGCTGCTGATTTTGCTGATCGCCCGCTTTTTCTTCAAATTCCAGAAACATCCCCTGAATCAAGCCCTGTTCTACGGATTGCGCCCGACGATCACCGGCCTGGTCCTGACAGCGGCGTTTGTGGTTAGCCAATCCTCGCTGCTCAAACAAACCGCATCTTCATTGAGCGACTGGTTCAGCCGGCTCCTGCAGCATCCCTTGCAGCTGGTCAGTCCGGTCAGCTTGCTGATTTTTGGCCTGACCATTTTCCTGGAACGTAAATACAAGCCGCATCCGCTGATTCTGATCGGCGGCGCTGGTCTGGCAGGTGTCTTGCTGTTCGGTTTTCTGCCCGGCTGGGCCTAGTCCGATCCCGGTTCGGGATTTACTTCAGCCGCCATGGCGGCAATTGCCGTTGCAGCAGCCGCCGTGCGATTGGTCGTTGACCGATACGGGACAGACGTCGCAGTCTTTGCCTTTATAACGCAGGACATTAACTTTCCGGTACACGGTCGCCAGTTCCTGCGAACCGCAGGTCGGGCAGCTGATTTTACCCTCGCTTCGCTCCTGTATTGAAGCTTTGACATTAAACTCAGACTGGCACTTTTCACAGCGCAGATCGTAATAAGGCATGGGAACTTACTCCTTTCGGCTGTCGGCAGATCGCAGCGACTGATTTGACAACTTGTCGGCGGGAATATGGAAGGCATCGCCGGGCTTTTGCGGAACCAGCAGGTTTTTCCAGCCTTTGGCTGCCGCCAGTCCGGCAAACTGGCGGTACAGATGCTCATGACCGTGGGCATGCATGGGCAGGATGATCATCGGCTCCAGACGTTTCAGCAGATACCAGACGCCTTGCAGCAGTTCTTCTTCCTGATAGCCGTCGCTGGTGCTGACCGGCAGGAAAGCCAGGTCCGGCACTCTTTTCAGCCCAGCCGTCCATTCCGCCAGGCAGTCGATCTCCCGGCGGTAGGTTTGCTTGAAATAATCCGTATCATCCCAGACTGCCAGATCGCCGCCGTGATATATGACCGCCTCCGGGCAATCGATCAGAAAAGACACCCCGCTGTCGGTCGACGCCGTAGTCCGTATCGTCAGATCGCCCAATTGCAGCCGGCTGTGCGCCCCGATCAGCCAGGTTCCGTCCGTGCCCGCAGCCGGACCCTCATTTGACGGCTGGCGATCCTGGCCAAAGATGAAAAAAGATGCCGGACGTCGGCTAACCTGACGTTGCAGGCCGGCTGAATAATGGTCGGCGTGAGCATGGGAGGAAAAAACATAAAGCGGCAGCGGCTCAAGCATTTCCAAGTCGCAGACGCCCTCGCTCAGCGCGCCGTGTTCCTGCCGGTACGGCAGGCGGCCGTAATCGAACAGCAGGAGGCGGTCGGCTGTCCGGACCAGCCAGGCGCTATGACCAAGATAATGAATCTCAAACATATCATCAGTCCTCCATCAGTCCTTAACATAATAATCCCATTGTCCTGCCGGATTGGCAAAGGTTGCGGCCCGAACCCCATAAGCATATGATATATGCCCTTCGTGCAGGACGTCAACCGGGTCGCCGGAAGCGACCAGCTGGCCTTGGTAAACCAGGAAGAGCCGGCTGCAGTATTTAGCCGCCTGCCGCAGATCGTGCATAACGGCAATGACCAGTTTGCCGGCGGCGGCTAATTCACGGGCTGTTTGAAAAACTTCATGGGCATAGCGGATATCCAGGCTGGACGTAGGTTCGTCAAGTAAAAGCAAGGGCGTATCCTGGGCCAGTATCCGGGCAAACATCACCCGCTGGCGCTCGCCGCCGGACAACTCCGTGACCAGCTTATCCGCCTCTTCAAGACATCCGGCAGTCTCAAGGCACTGCTGGACATAGGCTTCATCATGGACAGAATAAGCTGTAAAACTGGAACTGTAAGGATGCCGGCCCATCAGGACCACCTCGCGGACCGGAAAGGCAAACGGCATGACCGTATCCTGATGCATATAAGCGCAAAGCCGCGACAGGTCGCGCGGCCGGATTTGCTGCAGCGGGCGGCCGTTGAGAAGGACCTGGCCGGATGCCGGCCGCAGCAGGCCGCCCAGGTTCCGGAGCAAGGTAGTCTTACCGGCGCCGTTGGGTCCGACAATGCCGATAAACTCGCCGCTGCGGGCCGTAAAGCTGATTTGGTCGAGAATCGCCAGCTGCTTGTCCCGTCCGACCCGATAGCTGACAGACCGGCTCTCCAGGGTCACCGGTGCCGTGTTGAGGCTCATTGGCAGGCTGCTTGAGGCACTCATCCCAGGTCACCGCCTTTGCGGATCGAACGGAACATCAGGTAAAGGAAATAGGGCGCCCCGACCAGGGCTGTCACGATTCCAGCCGAAATTTCAGCGCCGGTCGGCCAGGCGATCAGCCGGGTCAGCAAATCGCACAGCAGCAGGAACACCGCGCCGCCGAATGCGCTGGCGACTGCCAGAACGCGGTGTGACGGGCCGACAATCAAGCGCATGATATGGGGCACGATCAAACCGACAAAACCGATCGGGCCGGTGATCGAGACCACCGATGCCGTGCAGATTGAAGCGAGGATGACCATCAGAACCCGGGTCGAGGTCGGCGGCACGCCTAAAGCCCGCGCCTCTTCGTCGCCCAGGAGCAGGATGTCCAAATCTCGGGCCTTGATGACGATCACCAGCAGCGTCAGGCAGACCGGCCCGAGAATCGCCAGGACGTGATCCCAGCGCCGGTTGGCCAGGCCGCCCATGGTCCAGAAAATATAGCTGGAAACCTGGTATTGGCTGGAGGCCATCAGGGTCAAAGATGTCAGGGCGCCGAATAGGGCGCTGACCGCCATGCCGCTCATGATCAAGGTTGCTGTCTTACTGCGGCCGCCGCTGAGCAGGACGATGCTGAGGATCACGCTGACCGCCAGGAGGGCGCCGCAAAAGGCGTAGAACGGCAAAACCAGGTATGCGGCCGAACCGCCGACAATTGCCAGCAAGGCGCCGAGGCTGGCTCCGGCTGAGACGCCCAGCAATCCAGGCTCGGCCAGGGGATTGCGGAAAATGCCCTGCATGACTGTCCCGGAGACCGCCAGGCCGCTTCCGGCCAGAACAGCGGCAATGACCCGCGGCAAACGGATTTGCAGGATCACTGTCTGGTCGGTGGCGGCGATTGTCCCGGCTGGCAGGCCAAAAACCGAGCCGATGCAGCGGATGATCGTCCAGGGATCGATATAGACCGCGCCCAGGGCAATCGCCAGCAGAACCGAGCCGAACAGCACAGGCAGCCCGACCAGCAAAACTTGCGCGGGGCGCCGGTAACCCGGGGCGCACTGTTGATTGACATCAAGACCGGTCATCTCTGAAGCCATCCTCTTATTTGAACAGGTCCGGATAAGCGGCGGCGGCCAGTTCGACAACCGCATCGGCCATATACTGGGATGTCGAGCCGCGGTACTTTTCGGTCAGCGCGATAACCCTGCCATTCTGGACTGCCGGTAAGGTCGTCATCAGTTCATCGGCCTTGATCGCCTGGATAATGGTCTTGCCCTGGTCGTCGATGACCGTGAAGTCGCTGCCGTAGGTGATCGCCGGCACAACAAGCAGGTCGGGCTGCCATTCGCCGATGACTTTTTCTTTACTGACCGCGGAGTAGTTGGGCGCGTTACAGACATTGATCAGCCCTGCCGCTTCAGCGATCGCCGCAAATGGCGATCCGGCGCCGTAGGCGGCCAGCATGCCGGCACTGCTGCCGCTCGGGTCATAATAGTCTTCATAGTACATGACTTTCAGGCGTTCGGCGTCAGCCAGTCCGCTGACCTTAATGGCCACAAGCTGCAATTTGGCATCAATCGCCGCAATCAACTCCTGCCCCGCGTCAAATTCACCGACAGCCGCGGCCAGGGTGGCAATCGCCGCCTTGATTTCAGTAAAATTAGTCGGCGAATTCATTTGCAGGACCGTCGCCCCGGCCTCAGTTAAAGTTTTAGACAAAGATCCGTCCGGATCGGAAAAAGTATCGATAACCACCAGGTCCGGCTCCAGAGAAACGATCTTTTCCGGTTCCTGGGTGGAAACCCGTTCAGCGACCGCGCCGGCCAACTCGGCGGTAGCAGAAAGTACAGGATCATCGCCCCAGGCTGACAAGCCTTTGATCCGGGAAGCGTCGACCATCTCCAGAACCATCTCCGCCGCCCAAATATTGGTGATGATGATGGATTGCGGCACACTGGCGATCACGACATCCTTGCCGGAAGCGTCCTGGACGGTTACGGGAAATTCTGGCGCTGTTGCGGAAGATGTTGTCTCCGGGCCTGTTGTTGCTGCCTTTGTCACTGCCGCGGTCGCCGCCGCTGTTGTTCCCCCGGTTTGGCCGATCTGGCCGCAGCCGGCAAGTATCGCCGCCAGGCAGCTGATCGCGAGCAGGATCGCCAATATCTTTTTCATAGAATCCCTCCAAGATCTGTGTACAGGCATTAGACCGGCTGTACAAATTATGTGCGCTTTTCGAGCAGTTCCAGTTTAGGGTTGCCTGCTTCCGTAAACAAGCGAAAGATCAGATCATTTTTTGTAATATTTATCCTTTCGCATTTTTTTGCAAAACGCGGTAGAATAAAAGCAGAAACATCCCGTCTCATCTGTCGGACCTTCACGGCGGCCGGCCGCAACGACAAGGGAGGTGTCAGTCATGTTTACAGTTCTTTCCCTGGCCGATCAGATCACCTATTGCGTCCTATTGCTGATAGGTCTCGCAGCCTGCTTCTTCGGCTATCGCCTCTTCCGTTTCTGGCTGGCCCTGGCCGGCCTGCAAACGGGATTCCTCCTCATCCTCTGGGGAGGGGGCCACATCTTGAAAAGCCCGGTTCTAGCCCTGGTGCTAGCTATTCTGGCCGGAATCCTGTTTGCGGTTCTGTACGCGGTTCTGATTCGGGTCGGCGCTTTCCTGGCCGGCGCCGGAACCCTGGTTCTGCTGTCAGTCCTGGTTATGATGCTGCTGCCCTTTGGCATCAATATTTATGTTCTGCTGGCAGCTATCCTGCTGGGCGGCCTGCTCGGTTTTTTCTCGGTCCGGCCTTTCCTGATTCTTNNTTACCGCGATCAACGGAGCCTTTCTGGCCGTTGACAGCATCGCCAGCCTGATCATCGGTACGCCGGTCGCGACGTACCCGGACAACCTGGCCAGCCTTTCCGACACCGCTCTGGTGCTGATGCTGATCAGCTTGATGGTGCTGACCATCCTCGGCTCGCTGGTACAGTTTGCCAACGACAAGCAGCGCGGCAAGGTTGTCAGGGAACCGGCGGCCTTGACAACCACGATGGAGTCGCCCAAGCCTGCAGTTCCGGTCAACCGCGACGCCGGACAAAGCCGAGCTGCCGGAACAGATACCGGTCCCGATCAGCCTGAATCGAACGGTCAGGCCAAAATCGGGCCATTCTGACCCAGCATGATAAAATCCCTTCAGGTCACTTTGCAGGCCACTAAACTGCAAATTTGCGAGATCTGAAGGGATTTACCAAAGGAGGATAAGTCAGCTGCTGTATTCTGCCACTATATTTATTATAGGGTAATCCAGGTCTGGGACACAATCCATAATCTTCCACAATCTTGCGTGCCGGAAAGAGGTCTATGACTGTTACTTTGTGTGAAACTCAACTTTATGAACCTGTACGGCAATACTGGGCCGCAGCCGGTTACGAAGTCCGCGGTGAAGTTTCGGGCTGCGATGTTATCGCTTGTGGCGGCGATGATTGGATTGCCATTGAGCTGAAAACCTCATTAAATCTGGAAGTGATTCTGCAGGCGGTCCAGCGGCAGAAAATGGTCAGCCAGGCCTGGATCGCCATCCCCCGGCCTGGCGGCCGCGCGATGCATAGCCAGCGCTGGCGGCGCCTGATGCATTTGCTCAGGCGGCTGGAACTTGGCCTGCTTTTAGTTGATTTCAACCGGCAGCCGGCCGGTGTTGAAGCCGCGCTGCTGGCTATCCCCTTTGACCGGGCGCAAAGCCAGTCCAAAAATAAAGGAAAAGCCAGGCGCCTGCGCCAGGAATTTGAGCGCCGCCACGGCGACCGCAATCCCGGCGGCATCCACCGGACAGCCCTGATGACCGCCTACCGGGAGCAGGCACTGCTGACCGCCGCCCTGCTCGAACGCGGCGGATCAGCCTCCGCAGCGCAGCTGCGCCGGCAGGGCGGGCCAGCCAATACTTATCGTATTCTTTATAAAAATCACTACGGCTGGTTTATCAGCAGCGGATCCGGTCAATACGATCTGACAGCCGAAGGGCGAGCAGCGCTGGCCGCTCAGACGGAACTGGCCGACTTGCTGCTGGCTGAAGTAAAATCCGGCGTCTAAGAAAGCCGCCGCACCCGAAAAAGGGCATAAAAAAAGCAATTCCGGGGCACCACTCCCGGAACTGCTTCCATATTGGAGGAGAAAAGTATGAAAGAAGGAGGTTAGCAATTCCTGTCTTGCTATAATTTAACTTTACCAGAAGACTTTGACTATTTTAAAGCACAAGTGTGAATAAATGTGAACACTATTGAAACAAATATCTTCACTGGTTTCATAGGTATCGGCGCCGAAATCAGCAGCGAAACCCAGGATCTTTGCGGAAGGAACCGGTAGATTACCCTTGTGTTTTTTCAACGCCGGTCTGGGCCGGACCAGTCAGCAGGCGGCTGCCATAACGGTTGAACAGCCGGTCCGACAGGTGCCAGGCGATCCAGGCAACTGCCAGGCCGCCGAGAATATCCGGAGAATAATGCTGTTTGGTAAATACTGTGGAAATAATGACGAACGCCGTGCCGCCGTAATTGATCAGCCGGAACCAAAGCTTGCGCGGCCCGGCCAGAGCCCAGTAACGGGCCATAACCGCGGAATAGGCGACATGAATGCTTGGGAAAAGGTTGTACGGCCGGTCCGCGGCATAGAGCATCAGGGTCATCTGGGAAAACAGGTCTTCACCGGCGACTTCCGGCCGGATCATTTCCGTCGGGAAAAAGAAGAAGAACAGTGAGCTGATGAGCATCGAGAAATTGATCGCCAAAGTCATGCGATGCAGCATCCGGCCGGTATGAGGTGAAAAAACGAACCAGGCTATGCTGACGATGATCTGCACATACCAATAGTAGTAGGGAATTATAAAATATTTGCTGAAGGGTATCAGGTCGTCAAAGGCGAATTTCCAGATGTAATGCTGGTCAAAGCCGGCCGCCAGCCGGTTGATCAGGGTGTAGAGCAGCCCGACAAACGGAAAAAGGCCGGCGAACAGCAGCCTGCTCCACCAGACATTTCTCTTGAAACCCTCGCGCAGCCAAGTTATCATTTTTCCAGGACGGTGACTGCGGAACCATCGTTCAAGGCGGCCAGGCTTTCCGGCTGGTCGATCAGGAATCCGCCGTCAGGCGTGACCATCTCGACCGTCACGCGGCCGTATGCGGCGCGGAAATCATTCAGGTCGATTTCGCGCAGGGCAGCCCTTTCTTCACAAAAAGCCCGGAACAGGGCGATCATGTCTTCCTGGCTGACACTTTGGCCAGAGGCGATCAGAAGGTAAGAATTATCGTTGCGGCGAACAGCCATGGCTTTTGCTGTATCGATCGGAAAAGGGCCGGCATCTTTCATGGCTTCGAACAAACTGGCGCGGTCCTGGTCCCGGGCAATGATCGCCGGTATGCCAACGCCGGCGGTCAAAATGATCACCGCCAGGCTGATGGCCAGAATACGCAGCTTGATCTTTTTCGAAAGCCGGATGTCCGGAAGCTTGACCGGATCCTTGGGTATATAGATCACCGGCGCCGGTTTGGCCTTTTTAACCGGCTGAGCCAGCTTCTGGCGCACGGCGGCCTGAGCCGACGGGCCTTGGTGCGGCTCCAGGCTCGGGCCTTCATATTTAGGCTGCGGCGTATTGGGGAAAACGACATCCTTGGGATTTTCTGCAATTTCAATTGCTTGCTTACTGGCGAATACGGCATCGCAAAAAATGCAATGGCCCTTTTCCGAAACCGAGTCCAACTGGAGTATTGAGCCGCAGTTCGGGCAGCGGCCTTCTTTTATTGCCATTTTATACCATCCTTCAGTCATCAAGAAAATACAGCGACATTATGTTATTATAAAGGCAAAACCTGGTTTAGGCAAGGAGTTGAAACGCATGAAGCGTATCTTGATTATTGACGGACAAGGGGGCGGCATCGGCAAAGCGCTCATCGAAAAAATCCGCCGCGAACAGCTGACCGGCTGCGAACTGGTTGCCGTGGGCACCAATGCCCTGGCGACCGCCCAAATGCTCAAGGCTGGCGCTGATACCGGAGCCTCCGGAGAATCGGCGGTTATCTGGAATTGCCGGCATGCCGACTTGATTGCCGGCCCGATCGGCATTGTGGCTGCTGGTTCCCTGCTCGGAGAATTGAGTCCGTCCATGGCCGAAGCGATCGGGATGAGCCCTGCGATTAAGATTCTTATTCCCTTAAACAAATGTCATCTGCAGGTCGCCGGGATATCCGACGAGTCTTTGCCGGCCAGGATCGACCAGGCAGTCGAATTGATCCGCCAGAACCTGAGCTGAACCAGGGAATTGTTAAAGCTTTTTGTATAGCCGGCATTTTTATTTTCCAGGAGGCATTGTTCATGATCCATTTGTCTGATCTATCGCAGATCCTGTCCGGTCAGACCGCCCGCGGCCTTTTCCAGGCCCTCTATGGCACCGGCCCTGCCCAGCTGGACATGCAGCGCCAGCGCTGGATGCATCTGGCCGACCTGTTCTGCCAGACTTACCCCGGCCAAGATCAGGCCCGGCTATTCAGTACGCCCGGGCGGACCGAAGTCGGCGGAAACCACACCGATCATCAGCACGGCCGTGTGCTTTGCGCGGCTGTCGACATGGATATCATCGCCATAGCCGCACCCAACCAGGATCAGGTCATCCGCCTGAAATCGGAAGGATTCAACCGCACCGACCTGATCGACCTTGCCGACCTGCAGCCGGCGGAGTCGGAGCGAGAGCATTCCGCTTCGCTGATCCGAGGTATCGCCGCCGCTTTCCGGCAGCGGGGCTATCCGGTCGGCGGATTGGACATCTGCACGACCAGCCGAGTCCCCAAAGGCTCTGGCCTGAGTTCTTCTGCCGCCTTTGAAGTCCTGGTCGCCACCATCCTGGATGATTTCTACAACGGCGGCCGGATGCCGGCGACCGAGAAAGCGCTGATCTCCCAATATGCGGAAAACGTCTATTTCGGTAAGCCTTGCGGATTAATGGACCAATGTGCCTGCGCCTTCGGCGGTTTTATCACGATTGATTTTCTCCGCCCGGAACAGCCGCTGGTCCAGACGTTTGATATCGATTTCGAGCAGACCGGGCATTGCCTGGTTATTACCAATACCGGCGGCAGCCATGCCGACCTGACGGACGATTATGCTTCTGTGCCGCGGGACATGCGCCAGGCAGCCGGCTTGTTTGGGAAAACGGTTTTGCGGGAAGTTGATCCGGCCGTTTTCTGGCGCGAACTGGCCCAGCTGCGCAGCCGGACCACCGACCCGGTTTTGCTGCGCGCCATCCATTTTTTCCAGGACAATGAACGGGTCAGCGCCCAGACCGCAGCCCTGCAGGAAAACCGTTTTGATGATTTTCTCCGCCTGGTCCGTTTATCCGGCATAAGTTCCTGGACCCGGCTGCAAAACGTCTATTCATCAAGCCATCCCCAGGAACAGCCGCTGTCGGTCGCCCTCGCCGTTTCCGAGCAGATCCTGTCCGGCCGCGGCGCCTGCCGGGTCCACGGCGGGGGATTCGCCGGCACAATCCAGGCCTTTGTACCGCTGGATCTGGCCGATGATTACCTCGCAGCCATGAATTCACTCTTTGGCGCCAACTCCGCCTGGAAAATGCGCATCCGCCCGGTTGGTTCCGCGCGTCTGGAATTGTAGCCCATGGCCCGCGGTCAGGAATACTGGATGAAAGCCGCCTTGCGGCAGGCTGAGCGGGCCGGCCGGGATGGCGAACCGCCGGTCGGCGCCGTCATCGTCCGGGATGGCCGGATCGTCGGCCGCGGCTATAATCAGCGGGAAAAGCGGCAAGATGTCACCCGGCACGCGGAATTGTCCGCTATCCGGCAGGCCAGCCGCCGTCTGGGCAGCTGGCGGCTGGAAGGCTGCACGCTCTATGTGACGCTTGAGCCCTGTGTCATGTGCGCCGGCGCCATTGTCCAGGCCAGAATCAGCCAGGTGGTTTTCGGCGCAGCTGATCCCAAAGCCGGCGCCTGCGGTTCGGTCACCGACATCTTCTCCCTGCACTTGAACCACCAGGTAGAGGTTCAGGGCGGCGTGCTGGCTGAGAATTGCTCAAACATCCTGAAAGCATTCTTTCAGGAAAGAAGGCGGCTGGATAAGGCGGCCGGATCGAGGTCGGACCGGCGGGCGGCGGCAATCCGGGAGAAACAGCCGGATGCGGCGAAAGAGGAGTTCAGGCCAGTTTCTCCAGACAGATAAAAATCGGCGGGCAGCCGGCCGGATTGATCATTTCGATTTTCTGGATGGCAAACCGATGGACATCGACTTCGTTCAGCCAGACCAAAACGGCATCCCGTTCGGCAAAGCCGCTGTCGCCCCCGTAATATAACCCGACGGTGACGATGCCTCCGGGCAGGAGCAGATCCAGCGCCTGCTGCAGTGCGGCTATGGTCGTGGCTCGCTAGATGGAGCGTGCAGCGCCCGGACAGTCCGGCGGCCGACAAATTCAAGCTGGTTTTGGCCAGGGCGGCCGCCTGGATATCGAAAGCGTCAACATGACCCGCATCGCCGGCTAAATCTGCTAAAAAGCAGGTGTCGCCGCCGTTTCCGGCGGTGGCGTCAACAACCCGGTCGCCCGGGCGGACAATTTCACGGATATATTGATGGGAAAGCTCCAGGGCATTTTTTATTACGCCCTGCTGTCGGTCCGATCCGTGTTTCATGGCAGATCCCCCTCCGCGGGCCATTCATAAGCCCGGGCCTGGCGAATCAGCCAGATCAGGCGGCGATTGACTTTCTTGCCGGTCGCCGCCCGGATCGCCCGGGCATAATAGGCCATTTGCAGGCTATAGCGTCGGCGCAGCTCGGCCAGGCAGTCCCCGGCATCGCCGTCCAGCCGGTCAGATTTGTAATCAATCAGCGTAATTCCGGTTTCATCTTCAAACCAGCAGTCAATGATTCCCTGGACCATAACCCTGTCATCCGGAGCCAGCCCCGGGCGCCTGGTATAAATCTCGCCAGCCGGAACAGCCAGAGTAAACGGCATTTCCTGGTAAATCGGCCGGCGCGGATCCCGGAAGGCCGCAGCCATGGCTCCGGCCAGGTCGGAGCGGATAAAAGCCAGGATGTTCTGACGGAAGGGCCGGACGGTTTCAAGATCAGACACGGCCAGCATGCCGGCTGACGCCATGGCTGCCAGCTGGCGGTCGATTTCCGGTAAATCCGGCTGCTGCCGCGCGGCCGGAAGATCCAGGTAGCGAAACAGGGCATGCAGTACAGTTCCCAGCCGGCTGGCTGATTCGGATTGCCCGGCTTGGGCTTCAGGCCAGCCGCGCAGAGTCAGGCCGATGCCGCGGGGCAGGCTGTCTGAAGTCATTTCGGTTGTCAGCAAAGCGGGCTGGCTGACGCCGTCCTCTTCCTGTTGGACCCTGTCAGTTTGTTCCCGGCGTTTCAATTCGCTGACGGTCAGCTTAGCTGGCGTCCGGGCTGCGTCGGCAAAACGGTAAGGTTCTGCCACGCTTTGCCTGATCAGCGCCAGCCGGCTATCCTGACCGGATTCGCCCGACTCTCCGGACAGGCACTGGAACAACACCGCCGCCGGGTCGGGACCGGCCGGCTGGATGCTGCCCTGAGGCTGAACGCCGGCGCTGGAATTAGAAGACAGAACTTCGATTTCCTTTTGCAGTTCCCGGATCTGAAAGCGGCTGATCCGCCAAAGCGGCTGGAAATCTGGTTCAGTCCGGGCTTTTTGCTCTGCGGCGGCGCTGCCGGTCAGCCACGACAAGTCCAGATCGGTCTGGCGCGCCAGAGCCAGAATGATCCATTCCAGATAACTGCGGCCAGACAGGACAAGATAATCCGGCAGCCGGCGGCCGATTTGACCGCGTGCCTGCTCCAGCAGCAAGGCCAGGCGCCTGTCGCCCTGGCCGGGGCGAATCCGGACACTGCCGACGACATGAAGCTGGTCCATCGCCCGAGTCATGGCAACATAAAGCAGACGCATCTCCTCAGCCAGCGAGGTGGCTTTATTTGCCTCTAACATCGCCAGCTTCAGATGGGTCGGATATCGTACCTGCAGCTCGGTATCAGCAAAATCCGGACCGATGCCCAAAGTTTCGCTGATCAGGACACTGTCCCGGCTGTCGCGCGGACGAAGCCCATATCCGGTGCCGACCAGGAAAACAATCGGGAATTCCAGCCCTTTGCTGCCGTGGATCGTCATGACCCGGACAGCTTCGCAGTCCGTGTCAGCGGCCGGCAGCTGCAGATCCGCCTCATTGCGGCGGCGCAGGCTTTCCAAATAGCGGGCGAAGGCATAAAGGCCGCGCTGGCGACGGCTTTCAAATTTCTCTGCCCAGGCTTGGAATTGCCGCAGCCAGCAGATCTGGACCGCGCCGCCGGGTTGGGCCGCCAGCCGGTCCAGCCAGCCGGTCTCGGCGAATATCAAACCGACCAGTTCGCTGATCGACAGAATCTGTTCCTTGCCGCGCAGGCGCTCCAGCCAATCAAGAAAATCACCCAGCCGCCGGCGCAGCCCCAAATCCGATCCCTCCTGCGCGTAAAGAAAAACCGCGTCATGGTAAAAGCGGCAGCTGGGTTTGATCCGGCGGGCATCCAGGCGGATCAGCGCCAGTTCTTCGGCAGAAAAGCCGCCGCGGTATAAGTCCGACTTGAGCACAGCTGCCAGCGGGATATCCTGCCTGACATTGTCCAGAAGATTGATCAGGGCTTCCATGAGCCGTAAAACCGGCGTGTCGAGGATGTTTCCGTCCGTTTCGGCGGCAATCGGGATTCCATAGGCTTCCAGCTGATCGCGATAGACTTTGACGACAGCCCGGGTCCGGCAGAGGACAGCCATATCTTTCCAGGCGCGGTCTTTTTTATGCAGCAAGTGCATCTGCCGGACAGCCAGCCAGGCCTCCTGCTGCTCCCGGGATAACTCACCGGCCGGCAGTTCCGGCACGGATGCCGCAGGAACATCCGCTTCGGGCGGACCAGGGGCGTCTTCGTTCTCTTCAGCCAGCCCGATGTCATCTTCCTCTTCCTGCGCTTCATCGCCGGGCTGCCGGTCGAGCAGCAGCAGGGTGACCGGCGCCGGCTGGCCGGGATCATCCGGCCGGCTTTCGCACAGCATTTGAGATTCGTCATATTCAATCTCGCCGGCTCCCCGGGACATCAATTGGCTGAACAGGTCATTGGCGGCGGCCAGGATTCCGGCCACGCTGCGGAAATTGCGGTTAAGCAGAAACAGCTTGCCCTGGCGGCCGTCCAGATAACCGGCGGCCCGATCCAGAAACAGCCGCGGCTGAGCGTGCCGGAAACGGTAGATGCTCTGCTTGACATCGCCCACCATGAGGCAATTGCGATCGGTGATGCTGGCCACAATCGCTTCCTGGATGCTGCTAGTGTCCTGGTATTCGTCAATATAGACTTCCTTGATCCGGGAGCGGTAGTACTCGCCTGCCTCCGGGCTGCGCAGAATCGTCAAGGCCAAATGCTCGAAATCGCTGAAATCAATGATGCCTGCCTGATGTTTTTGCGTGGCGTAACGGGCATCGACAGCCAGGACCAGTGCCATCAGACAGTGGACAGACGGACGCATGGCCATCAGCTCCGCCTCGATGACGTCAGACGGCCGCTCAAAGGCGATCAACGGATTGAACCGGAAGGCGTCCAAGCATTTTTGCTGTCCGGCTCCGCCGGCGGCTGTATACACGGCCTCGGCGACATAGGAGCAGAAGAGCTCCGAAAACGCTTTCTTTTCCGGCGTATCGGACCGGTGACCCCGAGGGCCGGCAATTTCGGCCAAAGGCCTGGTTAACCGGTAAATCTCGTCATAATCGTATCGATTCTCCGTGATGCCCTCATGGAGGGAGCTCAGGATCGAAAACGCATCGCGATAGCGATCCTTGGACTCCTCATTTTTCTTGCGATCGGCATAGAGCCGGACCGATTCGAGCCCGGACTCCAAATCATCCAAAACGGTCATGGCCCGATCAAGCCGCAGCTTCAGCTGCCCGACCAGGACCTTGGCAGCTTCGCTTTGGGAAAAACAGCTCGCGTCTTGATCATAGACCGCCAGCTTTTCACGGACAAAAGCCGCGTAATCCGGCATACTTCTCAAAAAACGATACAGGCTCAGGATTAGTTCCTTGAGTGAGTTTTCATTTCGGGCTCCGCCATAACCATCGACCAGGCGATAGAAAGCGTCGATAAAAGCCGAGCCGGTCCACTCTTCGGACAACCGACCGGTCAACTCATCCGGCAACTCGAGCTGTGACGGGTCCCGCTGCGCCAGATCAATCGCTTCATGACATTCCTGCAGCAGGCTTTCGACCGACTCATCCAGCAAAATGTCACTTTCAGCGCCATCATCGATCATGAAATCGGGAGAAACCAGCGGCTCACCCGATTCGTCCCGTGCCTGATGGTAAAAGTCGCGGATCACTGAGAGGCAGAAGGCGTGGATCGTGGACACATGTGCGCCCGGCAGGAGCAGCAGCTGCCTGCGAAGNNATAGTCTGCGCGTCTGTTGATTCGATCAAGGCCTGCCGGAGCTTTTGCGCGATCTTGTCCCGCATCTGGCCGGCCGCCATGTCAGTAAAAGTCATGACCAGAATGGAGCGCACGTCAGACTCTCCGGTGATGATCCGTTTCACGATACGGTCTGTCAGAACCCGCGTCTTGCCGGATCCTGCGGCAGCAGAAACCAGGATATTGCCGACCGCTTGCTCGACGACCGCCTGTTGCTGTTTGGTCAGCTCGCTCATGCTTCATCCTCCCCGTCTGATTCGACAGCCGAATGCCCCGGGGTTGTCTCAGGGCACGGTATTTGTTGTTCGAGCAGTCGGACAAAGGCTTGGCGTTTGTTCGGCCGTCCCCCTTCGGAAACGGCGATTCGGGTGACCGGGTTCAGGTAGCGGAAGTCTACCCGA